>CAZOWS010000153.1:0-5479 GCA_964583365.1 uncultured Actinomycetota bacterium | reverse complement strand
GAGAGATCTTACTGATCTCTTTAAACGATGTGGAGGGGGTCTCCAGCGTTCCCAAAGAGAGCTCGAACCTGGTGCTGTCGTTCATGGTCTACAAGACCGCGAAAATTCAATCCAATCAATCCGCGACGGGCATTCTTTACGTGGCGCTGGTGTTCGTGCTGATCGGCGAGCTCATCGCCGATTATCTCTGGGCGCTGGCCGCGATACCGGTGTGAGGGAAATGTGTCATCCTGAGTGAAGTGAAGGATCTCCAACGTAGATCCTTCAGGCCCGGCGGGCCTTCAGGATGACATGAACGTGCCGAGTTCGCGGTGGATAAAAGATACATTATAGTGTATGCTTAGGGCCGGAGGTGACGTATGACACATACCATTACGCTGAAGGAGTTGCGGCCGGGTTTACCCAAAGTAGTGGACCAGATTGATAAAAAATGGGCGCGCTACATTGTTACTAAACACGGCAAGCCATCCGTTGTCATGCTTAGTGTCGAGGACTACGAATCACTCATGGAGACGCTCGATATTCTTGCCGACCCAGCTGCGATGAAAGGACTTAAGCAAGGCGAGGAGGATTTGCGCAAGGGGAAAACCCATAGCTGGCAAGAGGTAAAATCACGTCTTGAAAAGTTATAAGCTGGAATTAACTCGTCAGGCAGAATCCGCGCTAAGTCGCATTGCTAGTCGCGATCCCAAGCTCTACAAACGGATGGTCCAGGTGCTGGATGATCTTCAGCATGATCCTTTTGAAGGGCAAGCTCTCAAAGGTCAATTGAAGGGAAGATACTCGTACCGGGTTGGAACGTACCGGATCGCATACTCTATTTTTCGCCATCAATTAATCGTTGTGGTTATTGATGTCGGCCACCGCCGAGATATTTATCGTTAACATGGAAATCCGCTATTTTTGCCCCGCGTGTTCCGCGTACAACAGGCTGACAGAATTGCCGAACGGCAACGAATGCCAATGTTCCTCCTGCAAGAAAATCATTCCGCTGCAACCCTGCGAGGATTTTCGGCAGCGCGGTGAGATCACGCGATGCGAGTTCTGTGGGCATTCTTTCTTTCACCATCGCAGCGATTTCAACAAAGGTCTCGGCTGCGCGATTCTGCTGGTCGCGATTGTTTTTTCTGTCTGGACATACGGCATGAGCCTTGTGGTTGCGGCCGGCATAGACTGGATTCTTTTCAAACGCCTACCACCGCTGGTTGTCTGCTACATCTGTGATACCGAATACAAAGGCACAAAGACCATCGCTCCCGAATTCGACCTGCACCTGCACGAAAAATACAAAAAGCTACGAGAAGCGTACGCGTCGAAAAACGGATAATCCTATCCCATCTTACGCGTTGTAAGATTCTTCCGATGTGAATCTTACAACGATACATTGACAAAATGGCTTTACCGGTGTAGAATATAAAAAAGCGAGGCGAGGCATGCATATATCAGGCGGTATATAAATTGTATTGTTGGTTCAAAATATTTTCTTTTCGCCAGCCCAGGTCATTATTAACCAATATTTTTACCTGTTTCTTTCTCATTGCACTGTGCACAACAGCAATGCCAGGTTTTGCGCTAGCTGTGCGAAGCCAAAGGATAGACAATTCTCAATTACCTAATAATCAGACCTTGGCGCCGCAATCCATCTTCCAGGAATCTGAACTTGAAAAACAGATTAAAAGACTAATAAAAATAATTTCGTTATCCGGGCCCCAAGAAATGCAGCGACTGGCATATGAGATTGGGATCATGGCAGATATTCACTTAAGCATACAGCAATGTCTTATTATCGGAAGGGCGGTTGAAGCAGCTGAAATTGCTCTGAATGCGATAAACGACAAAGTTGAAGGTGTCAGAGGCAAGGTGCTTATAAGAGCGCTAGATGATTGCTTTGCCAAAGAAGAGATATATCGAGAAAAAGTGGGAATCGCTTTACGTGCAATGGAGAGCAATGTCGATTGTATCACTGGTGATGTTATTGCCCGTTGGATGAAGGATGCTTTCACCGTAGGCGAGGGGATTAAGGCAGGCGATATCGCAGTGGGCGCGATACGATACAAAGTCAAGGGTGTTAGCAGCGCGTTGGTTATAGGATGGATTGACAGATATTTTGCCGAAGGATGGCCGGATCAAGCAGGTAAAATCGCCCTGGAGGCGATAAAGAACAAAGTCGAAGGTGTCAACGGCACGTTGGTTATAAGAGCGATTAATGAATCATTTGCCTACGGAGATGAGGAGCGCGCACGCGAACTCGCCCTGTGGGCGATATGGAACAAAACTGAGGGTATTACCGACGATATGATCATGAGTTGGAAGCTGAACTTTGAAGAAGATGCGCAATCGTCATGGTGGTATCCTTATGTAAGGTCAAGTACTTTGAGGCTAACAGATAAAGAAGAGGCAATTACAGGCAATGCCATTAGAAGGTCGATTGAGGAATGCTTTGAAAAAAGAATGCCCGGTCGAGCAGGCCAATTTGCCTTGAAGGCGTTTCGAGCCATGAAAATCTCGAGAAAAACAGCACGGATATTTGACCTTTTGCGTAGTTCTGAACTTTTGGGTATGGAGAATTTGTACTTTAGCGCGGAAATTGTCGCATTTGCTATAGAAAACGGGAGGCTGAATGATTTATCTGCCATTTTTGAATCAGGTAGAAAGAACAAGCGGATACTTCCTGTTCTGGACCTTGTTGGGTCGGTCATTGGATATGGCCATGTTGTTCAGGAAGTTTACGAGGGAAAAGGGGTAGAGAGTTTTGCGAAGATATACGACAGTATTTATCCGCATCTCTATGACGATGTTTTACCGGCAGATGTCGATTTAAATGATCCAAAGACAATTGCGATATTGGATCATTTAACCCACTTTTCGCAAAGCAAGTTTGCCAGAGAAGACCTGACCCTACCAGAGATATACATGGACTATATGAACGATTACAAATCCAGAAAGATCGAACCTCTACCCGAAGGCTTGCCGCCTGCCCGCGTTATCGAGGTTGCAACAAAGAGAAGTCAAGGATTAACCGAGGATGTCCGCAAGTACTATCGGGAGATGATGCGGATCGTAGGTTCCGCGCTGGTCTCGCTTAGAGAAAAGGAAACCACGATTTACGCCTCTTGCCTAACAAGGCTCAAAAATGCCATAAGTGCAGGAATTGCAATTTTAGAGCAAAAAAAAACAGAAACTACCTTACCAGAGATCGCTCAGAGACATATGGCAGAGCAGATCAAACTATTACAAGAAACTGTATCGAAGCTTGATGTAGGTTCGGACAAAGAAGGGTTCCCCGTGCTATTACTTGAGGCAAAGCATTTGAAGGCTGTAGGCAAACTGGCGCAAGGCAATGCATTAATTCAGGAGATGCTGATCACCTGCGCATTGGCCAGTAATGCTATGTGGCAGCAGTACTTTGATACAGTAGTCCATCAAGAGGCATCTCAACAAAGCATCAGACAGTTTGTGAGCTTTGTGGAAAGATTCATCGGGCCGCATATCTTAGGTACTGTCCAGGCTACACTTAGAGAGGAGTTTTTGCGACGAATAAATCTCAAGATTTTTAAAGAGGAGATAGACAGAACAGGGGAAATTTCGGAATTTCGTAGAAGAATCAGACTAACCCCATGCCGCGGCTGGTTGGCGGAATTTGTCGGTTATTACTCCGACGAATGTTGGACTCGAACAAGATATATTCTGCGCGATAATCCTGAAGCGATAGTCATGATCTTATCGGATGAAGAGACGCAGGATATCCTTGGTGGCACCCTGCTTGTGCCCAATGCTGTCAACGAAGAAAACACGCTCATAGATCGTGGCTTGAGTCCTCGTACGGAGGTAACCAGTAATTTAAGTATGGAAGATTTTATGGAACAGATAGGACGGTACGAAGAGGAGATTGCAAGAACAATTGATGCGAAAAGCATCCTTGTGCCTTTTCGCCAGTTACAGCCTGGTCTTGGAACAAACAACCCTGATGTTATTCAATATTACGAACGTGTGCTAGAAGGAAGACCTGCATTGAATCTGGATCAAGAGGACACGTTCAATGGTTACGATATCACACGGAAGTGTTGCGTGGTTTTTAGGGAGGTATTGCCTGCGCCTATAGCAGAGAATAAGAAGGGAAATACTAGGCTGGATCAGCATATCGGGGGTGCGGGAGTTCCTTATGCGGTCTTTGTGGAAGACTCGTCCGGAGAGATTGCCCAAAGCGCTTGATGGCTGCTTGCTTATTAATTCTGTCCAGCATAAGGAGAAATCAGTTATCATAATGGTTAGATTTCGGGTGTGGCTACATAGAGGTGCTTTATGGGTTTGGTGTACGCAAAAATTGTTCTAGAGAATCCTCGCGACTCCAAGATTAAGCCGATCGAAGTTCGGGCATTGGTGGATACTGGGGCATTGCATCTGTGCATTCCTGCGCATGTACAGTTGCAGCTAAAGCTGGAGGAAATTGGAAAAAAAGAGGTTTCTTTGGCAGATGGCCGTAAGAAGATGGTTCCCTATGTAGGGCCACTAGAGATAAGGTTCAAGAATCGCGTTGGATTTGTTGGCGCTCTGGTTATGGGAGATGAAGCGCTTTTGGGGGCGATTCCGATGCAGGATATGGATCTCATCGTAATACCCGGGAAGAGAGTTCTCGATGTAAATCCGGAAAGCCCAAATGTTGCTTATACCATCGCAAAGAGCACGCAATAAATAAATTTTGTTTTTCCTTCCCTTCGATTCGCAAGCTTCTATAATTCGGTCTCGCGCATAGAAAGGTTTTTCTCGTGGCAAAACTCCAAGATTGCTTAGAACATATCGGGCCCATTCCGTCTTCATTGCTCTCGGAAGCACAATCGCACATAGATAATTTGACCAAGCCCGTTGGCAGTCTCGGGCGGTTGGAAGAGCTCGCGCGACGCATCGTGGCGATCAGCGGCAAGACCAAGCCTTCAACGGCCCGTAAAATTATTTTCACCATGGCCGCAGACCACGGTGTGACGGCCGAAGGCGTGAGCGCGTATCCGTCCGAGGTCACGTATCAAATGGTCTTGAATTTTCTGCGGGGTGGAGCCGCGATCAATGTGTTCGCGCGCCAGGCGGGTGCAGATGTCGTGATCGTGGACATGGGCGTGAACAAGGATTTGTCGGAGATCAAAGATGGATTGTTGCATCGCAAAGTCGCGCAGGGTACGGCTAATATGGCGCAGGGTCCCGCAATGACGCGCGAGCAGGCCATCGCCTCCATTGAAACGGGTATCGCGTTGGTGGAAGAACAGGTTTCGAAAGGTTTGGATATTGTCGCTGCCGGAGAAATGGGCATGGGCAATACCACGGCTTCGGCCTCGATAACCTCGGTTCTGCTTGGACTAAAGCCCGCACAAGTCACGGGCCGCGGGACGGGCATAGACGACGAAGCTCTGAAAAATAAAATCCGCATCATCGAAAAAGCCTTAGATGTCAATCACCCCGACCCCAAAGATGCGTTGGACGTGTTGAC
>CAZOWS010000152.1:0-11300 GCA_964583365.1 uncultured Actinomycetota bacterium | reverse complement strand
TCGAAGGGAGAGGGAGTAAAGCGTGGAAAATCCTAAAAAATAGACCAGGGATTTTTTCTGGAGAGCCATTTTATATTGTCCTCCACATCAGGAGGTTACAAAGTGTTCCGTTTTGGGGTGGCGGTTTGCTCAGACCTCTGTTACTACGCCTATGAATTACAATTAATTAATCCGTTGAGAGCAAAGATAGGGCAGTAGGTGTTGCCACGCTACCATGATAAGGGCAACTTGGAGCGACGCTAAAAGTATTGACTACAAGAATATTTGTCAAGGGTCCTGAAGGACACAGTACGGACGCTGCGCCCCCTTTGATGAAAGCATTGGACGCAGCCAGCTGCGCAGCCGTTGTTAAGACTTGACCCGATGTCCACCCCTGATTGCTCCCCGCCTGTTCTCTTGCATAATCTATAATTTTGAGGTTATTTAGACACTTATTCAGCCTGGACATCTTGCGCGATTCTAGCAATTGCGGAATAGCAATAGCCGCCAAAATTGCAATAATAGCGACTACGATCATGATTTCCACCAGTGTAAATCCATTTTTATTTTTCATGTCCATTCTCCTGTATTCAATTCCCTCTAATAAAATGTTGGCAACTACTCACCAGCCCTGTCACCCTGAGCGCAGTGAAGGGTCTACATAGTCTGACAAGATCCTTCGCTGCGCTCAGGATGACAGGTACCTAAGCAGTTACAATACCACAATCTATAATAATCGAAGTATGTTTTTAATACTCTGTGATTAGAGTGCTTACAATTATTGATCTTAGCGCGCCCCATTTTCTTGTCGCTTCTTTTTTCTTATTGTTGAGAATCGGTAGGTTTATTCTGCGATATGCCGAGCTGCTCGATCTTTCTATATAGGGAAGGCAAGCTTATACCAAGCTCGCCAGCCGCCTTTTTCTTATCACGATTACTGGCAGCGAGGATTTTCTCAATGTGTACTTTTTCTTGGCTGTTCAGAAATTCTTTCAAATTGGGATGATCGCAATGGGTGGCAACGGCTTTTGCCGAGTGTGACTTGGTGATTTTGTCGGGCAAATCCGCGAGCGTAATCGTATTGCTCTCGGACAGCGAGGCTGCTCCCTGCAACATATTTTCTAACTCTCTAATATTCCCCGGCCAATCATACGCCAACAGGGCAGGCAACACCCCTTCTTGCAGCTTTTTGGGTTGTGACTGGCCCGCATATTTAGCAAGAAAATGTTCTACCAACAAAGGAATATCATCTTTGCGCTCACGCAATGCAGGCAGACGGATGTGTACGACGCTTAGCCTATAATAGAGATCCTCGCGGAATTGCTGTTTTTTTACATCCACTTCCAAATCAATATTCGTGGCGGCTAACACGCGCACATCCGTTTTTGAGTTTTTTGCCTCTCCCACTCGCCGGAATTCCCTCTCTTGCAACACGCGCAGCAAACTCACTTGCACCCCCGGGCTTGTGGCGGAGATTTCATCTAAAAAGATAGTGCCTCCATTCGCCTCTCCGAATAAGCCCTTCTTGTCCACAACGGCGCCCGTAAAGGCTCCCTTGACATGGCCAAACAATTCGGACTCCAACAACTGCTCGGGAATCGCGCCACAGTTTACGGCGACAAAAGGTTTGTCCTTGCGCGTACTTCGGTAATGAATCGCCTTGGCCACCAGTTCTTTGCCCGTGCCGCTTTCGCCATAAATCAAAACAGTCAGATCTGTCGCGGCTACTTTTTGTAGGAGATAAAATATTTTTTGCATCGCGGGGCTCTTGCCAATCATGCTGTCGAGCCCAAATTTCTCTTCCAACTGATTTTTCAAGTACCGATTTTCGCGGCGCACTTCTTCATGCGCGAGAATATGGGAAACGGTATTGCGAAGCTCTTCCATCTTGACGGGTTTGATTAGGTAGTCGAAGGCCCCTTCTTTGAGTGCGGCGACAGCGCTTTCGACACTGGCATGCGCGGTGGTTAGTAGCACTTCTGTTTGCGGCATTTCTTTTTTTATTCGCCGCAATACCTCCATGCCATCTATCGGGGACATTTTTAAATCACTGATGACGAGGTCGGCTTGATGTCGCAGTGCTGCATCTATCGCTAAATTCGGGTCCGTGAACGCGAAAATTTCGTATTCGGGAGATTCCAACATGGACGCGACAACTTCCAGAATGGACTTATCATCGTCTACGAGAACAATAGTGTAAGAGGCCATAGTCCGTCGTCAGATCGCAGACCGACTGGATACTTGTGTCCGTTCCAGGGATTGCGCGTAGGGAAAAAATATGGAGAACATAGTGCCTTTCCCTTTTTGAGATCGGACGCGAATATATCCCTGATAGCTCTCAACAATTCTCCGGCAAAGCGCCAAACCAATTCCATGTCCATCTTCTTTGGTACTAAAAAAGGGCTCGTACAAGCGATCCAAGACATCTTCGGCCATGCCTTCCCCTGTGTCTTCTATATCCAATCTCACCCATTTTGTGCACCCATAGTTTTTCTGCAACTCGCCATCGCGTACGAGCGCGCTATCCATCACCTCAATCCGCAGCGACAAATCCCCTCCCTGCGGCATCGCCTCCAAAGCATTTTTGCATACGTTGACAAGCACTTGTTTAATCTGCTTGTCGTCCACGCAAACCGGGGATGTATCGACCGAGGAAACATCCCAATGCAAACGCACGGATTCGCGAACCAGCGGGTGTCCTTTCAAGATACATAACATATCCGTAACAATGTCCTTTAAGTCAAAAGTCTGCGGCTCGCGCTGCTTGTCCTGCGTATAGGTAAGATAGTCTTCCAATATTTCATTCAAGCGGTCGGATTCCTCCAAAACAATATCCAAGAGCTTTCCATCTCGCGAATCGCGACTACCGCGTTCTTTTAAAACTTCTATGGCTCCGCGAATGGAGGCCAGTGGATTGCGAATCTCATGCGCTATGCCCGCGGCGAGCTCCCCCATCAGCAGCAATTTTCTGCTGGAGGCAAGCTTTTTCGCGATGGTAAGCATTCCAGAAATATCGCGAAAAAGAATAATCCTGTTTTTTAATTTTCCCTTCTCGTCGTACTGATAGGCCGAATGAAATCCCACGACTTTTTCGCCGACCATCGGGGACGAGATGCGCAAAGGCACTTCATCGCGAAATTGTTCAACTATACCCTCGTATGTTTCCTGTGCATCGGACACCCTGCGCGGCTTGAAGACCTCCCTCCAATCCTTTCCTACAATCTTATCAAAACTGCATAGCAATATTTGCAGCGCCTCCGCGTTGGCGTAGATAATCTTTTCTGAGGAATCCGTGCTGATGACACCACAATGCAAATGACTCATCACGCGGGAACTTAAGTCCTCGATGCGCTTGCTACGGGATTGCTCCTCGGCCAGTCGCTTGGTCAGGGACCCCCCCAACGCGCTGATCGCGCCGAACACAAATACACGGAAAAAATAAAGAATCGTGACAGTCCAAGACCCCGCCAAATAGCTGCTATTGGGACCTCCCCAGTTCGGAATAGCTTTCGTGTACTCCAGCAACACAAGCAAGCCATAAAAAAGTGCGCTCGCCACCGCGCTGGTTTGGGAAAACACTCCGGAAATGAGCGCCTCGGCCGCCAGAATGCACAAAGGGTAGAGAAATACGAAATTGCTGTCTACGCCGCCCGTGTAGTGAACAAGAAATGTCGTAATGATCACGTCCACGATTACTTGCACCTGCGACAAAACGGTTAGCAACGAGGGCCAACGCACCAGATAGAGATAAACGAAGTTAATGCTGAAAAAAAAGCCAAGCACGAAAAAAAATGCGGGGGGCGGATGATAGGAAACGAATGCGGTTATCAGAATCCCCGCCACCATGACCAAGCGCATGATCACCAGCATGCGCGTAACACGGCAACGTGGGTCTTGCGGAATCTGAGACAGACTTCCTTCCAAGATATTAGTGACCACTGGCCATGTTCCCCATCTTGAGTATGGGTAGGAAAAGCGCCATGATGACACCGCCGATTATCGTTCCCAAGACAACCATGATCAGAGGTTCCATCATGGCTGTCAACATGTCAACTGCGGAATTGACCTGTTCTTCATAATAATTGGACACACTGTTCAACATATCGCCAAGTCTGCCAGTCTTTTCGCCCACTTCGACCATCTTGATCATCAACGACGGAAAAAGTTTTGCTTTTTCCAGGGATCCGGCGATGGTATCACCCTGAGTAACCGATTCGATGACTTGCGTCAAGGCCCCGTCATAGATGGCATTGCCCAGTATCTTTCTGACGATTTCAAGCGAGGCTAGAATAGAAACACCACTGGCCATCAGTGCAGCCAACGTAGAACAGCAACGCGAAAGCAAAGACTTGCGCATGATCATACCGAAAAGCGGGAGGCGCATGAACAAATTGTCAAAAAATATTTTCCCAGCCGGGGTTCTTTTGAATTTGCCACAGCCGATAAAAGTTGCAATCCCTCCACCAATCATATAAATGAGATTCGCGCGCATAAAATCACTGAGCGCTATCAAATATTTGGTCGGTAGCGGCAATGCCCCCTTCTGATCGCTGAACATGCCCGCAAACGTAGGCACAATTTTAACAACGAGAAAGGTCGTGATAAGCGTGCAAACACTCAACATGACCAACGGATACGTCATGGCTCCTTTTACTTTCTTCTTGATCGCCCGCGCGGCTTCAAGATAGATCGCAAGTTTATTGAGCACCTCGGCAAGTTTTCCGCTCGCCTCACCGGCCCCCACCATCTGGACCACGAGATTTTCAAAAATTCTGGGACATTGGCTAAACGCATCGACGAGGGTTCCACCCTCTTCCACGTGTTTGGTCACTAGCTCCAGCACCTTGCGAAAATTAAGGCTCTCGGACTGATCCCGCAAAATAATCATGGACTGCAAGATGGGCAAACCCGCATCTATCATCGTGGCTAATTGCCGGATAAATGCGATGAGATCGTCCTCTTTGACCTTGCCAAAACTTTGTTTGTTCTTTTTGGCCGGAACCACGGAAAGCACAATGAGGTCTTTGGCTTTGAGCTGCTCCACCACCTGTTGATCACTCTCGGCTTGAAGAACGCCGGTAACGTCGTTGCCCATCATGTCCTTAGCGCTATAGCGATATGCTATGGCCACGTTGCACCTCCTGTTGAACTCTGTCACAAAAAACTAATGCAAATGCTTTCTGACTCGCTATTTAATCTGCGGCTGTTTCTCTCACCACTTCTTCCAACGTGGTATGGCCTTCAAGCACCGCGTCCAGCCCAACCATGCGCAGGGTTTTCATTCCGCGCTGTATGGCGAATTTCTTGACTTCCCTGGCGGTGCCTTTTTTCACCATCAGCGAACGTATGTCATCGTCGATTTGCAGCACCTCGATGAGCGGATATCGGCCTGCGTATCCCCCGAACATGCAGCGTTTGCATCCCCTGCCTTTGTAGATTTTGATCTCTTCGCCGGGTTGATGGGGCATCTGGGCATTATCGAGAATTTCATCGGTGGCTTGCACCACGTGCTTGCAAGAGGAACAAATTCTTCGCACCAACCGCTGGGCGGCTATCATCAGCAATGCGGAAGACATCAAGAAGGGTTCCACGCCCATGTCCAACAAACGGGAGATTGCGCCAGCCGCGTCGTTCGTATGCAATGTGCTCAAGACCAAATGCCCGGTGAGCGCCGCGCGTATAGCTATATCCACGGTTTCCTGGTCGCGTATTTCTCCGATCATCACCACGTTGGGGTCCTGGCGCAAAATCGAACGCAAGGCATTGGCGAAAGTAAATCCGATGTCCGCTTTTACCTGCACTTGGTTGATTTCGTGCAGCTGATACTCGATGGGATCCTCGACCGTGATAATGTTGGTGGTCGGCTTGTTGATTTCGGACAGCGCCGCATACAAAGTCGTGGTTTTGCCGCTACCTGTCGGGCCTGTGACCAAGATCATACCGTAGGGCATTTTAAGGCATTTTTCCAGCACACCCAGGCCTTGGGGGTGAAATCCGAGCGTGTGAATATCAAGCTTAACAGAAGTTTTATCCAAAATTCTCATCACGACCTTCTCGCCATAGGCCGTGGGCAAGGTAGAAACACGGAAGTCGATGTTACGCCCCGCTGTCTTCACGCGAAAGCGACCGTCCTGGGGCAAACGCTTTTCGGTGATGTCCATATTGGACATGATCTTGATACGGGACGTCATGGCCATCTGTAATTTCTTCGGGAACGTGGCCTTCGTGAAAAGCGCGCCATCCACGCGGTAGCGTAAGCGCACCACGTCCTGATAGGGTTCCAGGTGAATATCGCTGGCTTTGTCCTTCACGGCGTTGGAGATCAGGAAGTTCACGGCCTTGACAACAGGGGCCCCCTCGGCTTCCTGAACCAGATTGTCCACGTCCACTTCTTTGTCCGTCGGCTGATCTTCAACCTTGGTGATGTCCGAGTCGCCGAACACCATTTCGGACATCGCCGTGTTCGAATAATAGCGATTGAGAGACTCGGATAGCGACTTTGCCGTGCATACGACGGGATTGATTTTGATGCCGAGTAATATTTTTAAATCGTCCATCGCGAACACGTTCAACGGATCGGTCATGGCAACCGTGAGCGAGTTGGCGCAATGCGATACGGGTATAAGCTGATAGAAGTACGCCACGTCTTTGGGAACCATCGCGATAACCGATGGTTCAATCTGAACTTTGCCTAAATCCAACGGCGGAATGGAAAGGTGGTCGCTAAGAGCGCAAATAACGGCATTCTCGTTGAGGAATTTTTTTTCTACTAGAATCTGCCCAAGTTTCCCACCCTCGGTCTTTTGAACCGTCAATACCTCCTGCACTTGGGCTTCCGTGAGCAAATTGCTTTCGGTGAGAATCTTAAAAAATCTGTCCGTGGAGGATTTCACGCCGCTTTCTCCTCTGGTTTGATCACACCTGCCTCTTGGGCACGACGTAGGTAATGCACCTCGTAGGCATAGTCAAAATCAGACAATGTCATAAAATAAAATTTCAGACGGCAAGCCGATTGTTTTTCTATTTCCAAAACTTCCTGTTCGGAGAGCACATCGCTAATGGCCATGGTCAAAATATCACCTATATGATCCAGCGGAATGACACGCAAGCGCTTCACCATTTCGCTCGGAATAATATCTAAAATATGATCGTCTAATTGATGAATACGTATGGAGAGATGCGGAATGCCCATTTGCTGCGCAAGGCATTCGGAGAGCTGATCTTCCGTGATATGCCCGGATTGTATGAGAATCTGGCCTAATCGCGACTTGGTCTTGCTTTGGGTATCCAGCGCTTTAGCCAATTGCTCCGCAGTTACCCAAGCCTTTTCCCGAACTATTTCTCCAAGCCTCTTGTGGGAAACATTTGTCTTTGCCATATATCGCCCGCTTTCTAATTCACTCTACCTGAGAAAACGTGATTTGTCAAGGGCTGGCGGACAATTTTATAACTACTCGCCCCGACAAGTGCTTGCGAATTGAGGATAAAGCGTTTAGGCGAGAAGGAATCCGAGCAGGAAAATAACCAGGAACGGCAGAGTGCCCCAAACAACAGTAGGCTCGTTTGACCCTGGTGCAAGTGTATCCAGAAACGGGCTATGGAAAAGCACGTGAGACAGGCCAAGTCCGACAATTAAACCACCCACGGAGCCCAACCAGAGCAACCGATAAGACCATACGGGTGATAGTCCTTCTGCCCTGTCCTCGGGGCTCATCACGTTGTACCACAAGAGATTCCATGCTTTCGAGCGAGAGTAGAAAAGCTTAAATAGGAAGGGTCCTAACGTGAGCGTGGCTGCGAGATTGTTCATGAGTATCGCGCTTCCGTGTCCAGCAAACGGGTGCAGCTTAAGGAACTGGACACCCCAGGCAATGATAAACGCTACCGATGCGCACGAAAGAAAACACGACACGATGTATCGCTGCCAATCCCCACCATCTGCCAAGCTAAAATCCTGCTCTTTGTTCTTTTTGCTGTGCTTGCCCCAGGCAATGCTGGCTATCATCGCAAAGCAAAAATTCCCCACAGCGCCAAAATAACTAGCTTCGGAGAGCGTCCCGCTGAACAAATCGCCAAAATAGTTTCCCAGGCCGCAACCCCAGGCTCCGGCGGGACCGAACAATATTCCAAGCAGCGGGGGTAGCACGGCCGCAGGTCGTATTTCGGCCACACCGGGAATCAGCTGCAAGCCGCGAAAAGGTATCAAGCACATGGCATACAGGGTAGCGGACACGATGGAGAGGACAATCATCTTCGGATACTTCCACATCGTAAATATTTCTTTCATCACGCCTCCTATATATATTCGCGCGCATTCTACCATCGCAACTCAGAGCTTCCAAGCAAATATCCTTTACAAAAATAATCAAAATGTGTCATCCTGAATCTATTACTCACCTTGAAGGAGGTTTTCTTATGAGACGCGCATGGATGGTAGTGGTTTTTGTTTTGGGATTGGTGGCTGGGACAAGTGCACAAGAAATTACTCAGATCACTCCGGACCAACTGGAAGATCTCATTGCAAAAAATAAGGGAAACGTTGTGGTCGTGGACTTCTTTGCCACCTGGTGTCCGCCCTGCCGTCAGGAAATCCCGGGCTTCATTGCTTTGCAGAACAAATTCTCTTCACGAGGTGTATCCATCGTAGGAGTTTCACTGGATGAGGGCGGAGCCGATGCCGTACAAAATTTCGCCACAGAAATGGGAATCAATTACGACCTGTATCTTGGTGGCAGTGAGATGTCCCGCAAATACCGCATCAGGGCAATTCCAACCACCTACGTTTACGATCGCACGGGAAAGAAAGCAAAAACACATATCGGTTTTGTCCCGCAGGAAGTCTTCGAAACGCAGATCGAGGAATTGCTAAAGTAAAGCTGTTATTGCTTTTTCTTGGATCGCTTGCGGTCGTTTTCGTCGAGAATGCGCTTGCGCAGGCGTATGGATTTGGGCGTTACTTCCACCAACTCGTCGTCGTTGATAAATTCCAATGCGCGCTCCAGGCTCATCACCACCGGCGGAGTCAAACGTATCGCTTCATCCGCGGAAGCCGCACGAATATTGGTCAATTGTTTTTTCTTGCAGGGGTTGACTACCAAGTCCTGCGGTCGCGGTGTTTCCCCAATGATCATGCCTTCGTAAAGCGGCGCGCCAGGACCCACAAATAACGTACCGCGCTCCTGCAAACTATCCAGCGCATAGGCGACAGAAACACCGGTTGCCTGCGCTATGAGCACCCCAGTTTTACGCCGGATAAAATCTCCTTTGTAAAACTCGTAGTCGTGAAACACGTGATGCATGACGCCGTTGCCGCGCGTTTCGGTTAGAAACTCCGAACGAAAACCGATGAGAGTACGGGAAGGAATAATCGCGTCGATGCGAATGCGCACGCCTTCCTTTTCCATCGTCTTGATTTCCGATTTTCTCTTGCCCAAATTTTCCATAACCACGCCTTGAAATTCTTCGGGAAGATCCACGACAAGATATTCCATGGGCTCGAGCTTTTCGCCCTCCATCTCTTTATAAATAACTTCGGGCTGGGATACCGCCAATTCAAAGCCTTCGCGGCGCATAGTCTCGATCAGTATGGCCAGGTGCAACTCTCCCCTGCCCGATACCTTGAATATATCCATCTCCCCGGTGTCCACCAAACGCAAGCCTACGTTGATGCGCGCCTCATGCTGCAGACGCTCGCGAATATTTCGGGTGGTAACGAACTTCCCTTCGCGGCCGGCCAGAGGGCTGTTGTTGACCATAAAATTCATCGAGATTGTCGGCTCGTCGATTTTTGACGCCACGACAGCAATGGGATTTTGCGGATCGCAAATGGTTTCCCCGACATCCAGTTCTTCCACGCCCGCCAAACATACTATGTCTCCGGCCTGAGCATCGGTCCAAGGCTCGCGGCGAAGACCGCGATAGCCCAAGAGTTTGCTGACCTTGGAGCGATGCAATTCGCCATTTTGCTTGACCAGCACCACTTCTTGGCCTTCCTTTATGCGGCCTGAAAATATACGACCTATAGCCAAGCGCCCCAAATAGTCGCTGTAATCCAACAACGTCACGAGCATTTGCAACGGGCCGTCCATATCGGCCAGCGGACCCGGCACGTACTTTAGAATGGCCTCGAAAAGAGGCTTTAAGTCCACGGGTTTGTCTTTTAAATCCTTCAACGCGTAGCCGTCACGGCCTGAGGCGTAAAGAACAGGAAAATCCAATTGCGCGTCGGTGGCCTTGAGTTCCACAAAAAGGTCGAATGTCTTGTTGATGATGTCGTGAATTCTCGCGTCCGGTCTATCAATTTTGTTGATCACGACGATGGGTTGTAAATGAAGCTCCAGCGACTTGCGCAACACGAAGCGCGTTTGCGGCATCACACCTTCTCCCGCGTCAATGAGCAGCAACACTCCGTCCACCATCTTCAAGACACGCTCTACTTCGCTACCAAAATCCGCATGCCCCGGTGTGTCCACAACATTGATACGGTGGTCCTTGTAAAACATGGCTGTGTTCTTGGCGAGAATCGTGATCCCCTTTTCGCGCTCGAGCGCATTGCTATCCATCGCGCGCTCTTGCACCACCTCGTTGTCGCGAAACACACCGCCCTGGCGCAGCATGGCATCCACCAGCGTGGTCTTGCCGTGGTCAACGTGCGCTATAATCGCAATATTGCGTATGTCTTTTCTTCGCTTGTCCATAGGGGAAACGGGGGATTCTAGGGAAAGATCAGGAAAATAGCAATCGAATGTTCGCGTTAAAAACCATGTTTTCTGAGAAATTCCTGCCACGGTAAAATATGTATGTCCTCTATCTTCTTGGGCGAGGCCCCCAGATAAACGATGAATGCCTCGTGTTTCTTCCCAAAATATTCGGCAAAACTCTTTAATCCCCTGAGATCAGATCTCCCTATTTTGGTGGATGCTTTCACTTCCACGGCAATGACCGCTCCGTCCATTTCGATGATAAAATCGACTTCCGCACCGTGCTCGGTTCTATAGGACGAAATCCTTATCGACTTGTCTCTAGCGGCAGCGCTATCCATCAATTGATTGAAAATGAGATGCTCAAACATTGTCCCGATACGATCAGCCGAGACGGTAAAATTATTTAGCAAACCGTTTAGGACGCCGTTATCAAAGAAAAAGAACCGTGGGCTTTGGACAAGCCGTCGATGCATAGATTTGCGAAATGCATCACAGCGTCGAAGGATGAGAGTGTCTTCTAAAATCTCGAAGAACCTTGCCGCCGTCGAGCGTGAAATCCCGGCCTCGCAAGAAAGTTTGGCAAGATCGAGGAATTGTCCCGCATAGGCAGCAATCACC
>CAZOWS010000151.1:0-2535 GCA_964583365.1 uncultured Actinomycetota bacterium | reverse complement strand
TTCGCCGAGCTGCACGTCATCGCCTTCTTCGAAAAACACTTCGTCCAGCATGCCCGATGCAGTCGCGGTTACCTGGAATGTCCCTTTGTCGCAAATCACTTCCACAAGATTGTCCCCGACGCTCACCGCGTCGCCTTCTTCGAAATGCCATGCGTTGATGGTCACTTCATCCACCCCGTCTCCAAACTCAGGTAATAGGACTTCTTTCATTGGGACCCTTTCACAAAATCATAATATAAAAAGCGAGATCCTTCGCTTCTCTCAGGATGACATTTTTTTATATCTGCACAGAGGTTGCTAATCTTGCCACTTCATCCGCGTGATACGAGCTGCGAACCATCGGTCCGCTCTTGACCGCAGCGAAACCCATTTGTTTCGCAGTTGTTTCTAGGTCGCTGAAATAATCTAAAGCGCGGTATTCTACGACATCCAGATTGCGTTGGGAAGGCTTCAAATATTGTCCGATTGTCACGATGTCCACGCCATGGCGGCGTAAATCGGCCAGCACGTGCAACACTTCGTCTCGCGTTTCACCCAACCCGACCATGATCGAGGACTTGACAGGCTTTCCCCTCCCCATGTCCTTGGCCGCAGCTAGAATATTCAGCGAGCGTTCGTACGAAGACCCTCTGCGTGCGGTCGCGTAAAGCCTCGGCACGGTTTCAATATTATGGGCATAGACATCGGGCGCCGCGGATTCAAAAATGATGGCAAGGCAATCCGTATTGCCGCGAAAATCTGGCGTGAGAATTTCCACGCGCGTTTCCGGAGATGTTTCGCGTATGGCTAAAATGGTATCGCGGAAATGACCCGCCCCCTGATCGACTAAATCGTCCCTGTCCACAGACGTTATCACCACGTAGCGCAATCCTAAATCATGGACTGCTGCTGCCACTCGCTGTGGTTCCCCTGCATCCAAAGCCGCAGGCCTCCCCTTCCCCACAGAACAAAAACCGCAGGTACGCGTGCAAATATCTCCCGCGATCATGAACGTGGCCGTCTTCAGGCTCCAGCACTCCCAAACGTTTGGACATTTGGCATCCTCGCAGACGGTGTTAACGCGATGCGCGCCCACAATCGCCTTGGTGAGAAAGAATTCTTTTTTTTGCGGAAGCTCGCGCTTCAGCCAGTCGGGAATGCGTCGCACGGCAAGGGTCATTGCGAAACTCCGCTTGGAGATTCCCCGCCCGATCGCAAAATCCCTTCGCGCGCGGCGTCCATTTTTTCAGGATTGGCCGTGTACTTGAAGACATAAAAGGCTCGTTCAAAAAATCCCAACGCGATGTTCGTCTGCTTGAGTGCCTCGTGGGCACGACCCATGAGAAAAAGATCATCACCCAGCGCGGGCCACCATTGCTGCGCTTTGTCTATCGCTATGGCCAGCTTGCAATGTCCGCTCGCGTCGCTAAAAAGACCCAATTGCATCTCCACGTCCGCCAGATTGTGCAGCGCGACGGCCTCACCGGCCTGCGATTTTGCGCCACGATGATGTTTTACCGCCGATTCAAAAAATGCCTTCGCTTCTTTCCATTTTTTTTCTCGGGCCATCCATTGCCCCATCTGATCCTGCGCGCTGGCCTCAATGCCTTGAAATCCGCCTTTGTTTGCTGCTTTTTCAATACCTTTGAACTCCGCAAAAAGACTCTCGTCCGGCCCCTGCAAGTTTTTTAAACTCGCGAGATTCAAACGCGCATCCAAGCAGCCTGCCTTGTCTCCGAGCCTTGTGTACAGCGTCAGCGCCTCTTGCAAATACCTGTCTGCAGCTGCGTATTCCCCAGCACTGATGGAAAGCACTCCCAAATCGTTGAGATTTTGCGCCGTTGCCTCGAGCCTGTCCGTCCCACGATTGTACGAGAGACTCGTGCGTAGCAAATTTATTCCCTGTTGCAATCGCCCCTGATGAAAGGCCTTCTGTGCTTCCAACGCGATCGTATCGGCATCCGCCGAAGGGTCATCCAGACTGCTTGGAACAGCCGCACAGCCTCCGAGCAACAAAAAGATAGATAATAAAATACGTAGATCCCCGACGCGCATCACCGTTTCTCCTGCAAAATATTCAGCCTGCCCGGCGCATGCAATGTCTGGGGTTTCGGTGCGGGCTCCTCGCCAACCCCGATAAACGGCAAGCGCTGAAGTCCTCGCAATACCTTGCGCATCTCTTTAAGATCCGATTTGGCTTCCTCGATCAAACCCGGCAGTTGCGGGACCACCGCGCGCAAATCTACGGCTAATTGCTGAATATCCACGAGCAGCACTCTCGACTCGCGGAAGAAACTACGCGCTTCATTATAAAAGTCCTTGTCGGACAATATCGCGCCGGCCATGTTGTCTTTGGTCAAAAGTCTCTCGCAAATTCTGTCCATTTTATTAGCCACCTGCGCAAAAATATCGGTTTGCTTATCTAGTTTTGCCGAAAGGTTTAGTATCAACTGGGATCGCTCGGTGAGAGTGATCGGCACGGAGGTCTGACCTTTCATGATGCCGTTGAAATCTCCGAGCAACTCGCGAGAATCCGCGTACATTTTTCCATCGTCT
>CAZOWS010000150.1:0-7054 GCA_964583365.1 uncultured Actinomycetota bacterium | reverse complement strand
GACCATCAAAATCGGTTTAGCATCCCCCATGACAGGCGACCAGGCCAAGATGGGTATGGATTCGGTCAACGGCGCCAAGCTGGCCGTGGATCTGGCCAATGCCAGGGGCGACCTTTTGCCCGGGTACAAAGTCGAGCTCGTTGCGCTGGACGATCAACACAATCCGTCGCAGGCCGTGAACGTGGCCAAGCGCTTTGCCTCAGATCCCGCGGTGCTGGCCGTCGTCGGGCATTTCAATTCGTCCTGCACGATGCCAGCCTCGGCTGTTTACCATGAAGCGCGACTCGTGCACATCACGCACGCGAGCACGAATCCCCAAATTTCACGCCAGGGATTCGACACCTTTTATCGCATTGCCGCGACCGATGACGTGCAAGGCCCGAAGGCTGCGAATTACGCGGTGCATCACCTGGGGGCCAAGCGCATTTTTGTGCTCGACGATAAGACAACGTACGGCAAAGGTCTGGCCGATGAATTTTTGAAAAGGGCTGAGGCGAATGGCGCTCAGATTCTCGGCCGCGAAGGCATCACGCAAGGCGACAAGGATTTTTCGCCGCTGCTCACGAAAATAAAGCCACTGGCGCCGGACTTGGTTTATTTCGGAGGTCTTTATCCGGAGGGCGCATTGCTGCTTCGTCAGGCGAGGGCTTTGAAATTGGACTGCGCGTTCATGGGAGGGGACGGCATCACCGAGGCGACGCTGGTGGAGTTAGCTACGCCCGCTATCGCGGAAGGCACCTATGGCACGATGATAGGCGGAGATTTGCGCAAGGATCCCACGGCCAAGGATTTCGTGGCCACCTACGAGAAAAAATTCGGCGTGCTCGGGAGCTGGTCGGCATATGCGTACGACGCCACCAATATATTGATGGACGCTATTCGTAGGGCCGGCAAGAGAGATCGCAAGGCGGTGTTGGAGGCCATGCGGCAGACGAAGGATTATCCGGGCGTTACGGGCATCACAAACTTCGATGCCAAAGGCGACAATCAAAACGCGTTCATCGGCATTTACGAAGTGAAGAACGGCAAGTGGGAGTTTCAGGCCAAGGCGGAATAATGTGCCATTGCGAGGGGAGCGCAGCGAGTAAATGATCGAAGCAATCTCGTAGGTACTCAACCAGATTGCTTCGCCTTCGGCTCGCAATGACCGCCCTTGGAACCCTATCAGATATTTCTCCAGCAAATCGTTAACGGTCTTTCCATTGGCGTCATCTACGCTTTGATTGCGTTGGGCTACACGATGGTCTACGGCGTCCAGCAGCTCATCAATTTTGCCCACGGCGAAGTGTTCATGGTGGGAGCGTATTTGGGGCTCACCGTCCTTATGGTGCTGGGTGTGCCCGCCGACCAGAGCTTTGGAACCTTGATTTGGTTTGTGCCTCTGTTGATAGGTGTTGCGGCCCTCGGCAGTGGCTCGTTGGGACTGTTGATCGAGCGCATCGCGTATAGACCCGTGCGCAACGCGCCGCGGCTTGTGCCGCTGATCACGGCCATCGGCGTTTCTTTCGTGCTGCAAAATCTTGTCATGCTCATCTACGGAGCCCAGGATAAAAGTTTCCCGCCGCTTTTCCCTCCGGTCCAGTTCACGGTGTGGGGGACCACGATCACGCTGTTGCAGATTTTTATTCTCGCTGTTTCGTTTCTGCTGATGATCGCGCTGCATCTGTTCGTGCGTCACACGCGCTGGGGCAAGGCCATGCGCGCGTGTTCCGACGACATCGTCGCCGCGCGCGTCGTGGGGATTCCCGTGGACAAGACGATCGCGATGGCCTTTTTTATAGGCTCCTGCATGGCCGGAGCCGGAGGCGTCTTGTTCGGTATGTATTACAACACGATCAATTTTCACGACGGCTATTTAGCCGGCCTAAAAGCCTTCACCGCGGCGGTTTTGGGCGGCATAGGAAATATTCCCGGAGCGATGGTAGGCGGAATATTGATCGGGTTGCTCGAAGGCCTCGGCGCGGGTTATATTTCCTCGGAATGGAAAAACGTATTCGCGTTCGTGGTGCTCATTATAATTTTGTTGTTCCGTCCGTCGGGCCTGCTCGGCGAGCGCGTGGCCAAGAAGAGTTGACATGAATACATTCCAACGGAAAATTGCGCTCTTGCTGGTAGTGGTCGGTAGCTTGCTGTTTCCTGCCCTGGACAGCAATCCGTATCACGTCGAGATCGCCGTCACCTGCCTCATCTTCGGCTTGCTTGCTCTAGGTTTGAACGTGATAGTCGGCTACGTCGGATTATTAAATCTAGGCTTCGCGGCCTTTTTTGGCGTGGGCGCTTACACGTACGCGCTGTTGAATCTGCACGCGCAGATGCCGTTTTGGGTGGGTACAATCGTAGCGATGATAGTCTGTGCGCTCGTAGGAGTGCTTTTGTCTTTTCCTGCCGTGCGATTGCGCGGCGATTATCTCGCCATCGTGAGCCTGGGTTTTGGAGAAATCGTGCGCATCACGCTGAACAATTGCGACACCGTGACAGGGGGGCCTAACGGTTTGCTGGGTATCGCCCATCCCACGCTTATCGTTCCTGTATTTAAAGGGGGATTGCATTGGCAACTCTATGACTTTGGCATGGCATCGGCCCCGTATTTTTATTTGATTTCGGGGATTGTCGCGCTGACTGTTTTTGCTATGTATAGATTAAAGAACTCTCGCATTGGTAGAACATGGATTGCCGTGCGCGAAGATGAAATCGCTGCAGCTTCGGTGGGTGTGAACGTGAACAGGACCAAGTTGTTGGCCTGCGGGTTGGGAGCGGCCCTCGCGGGTGTTGCAGGCAGCGTCTTTGCGGCGAAGCAGGGGACCATTTCGCCCGATTCATTCGACTTTATTACGTCGGTCATGATCGTCGCGATGGTAGTGCTAGGAGGATTCGGCAGCATTGCCGGCGCGCTGCTGGGCGCTATCGTGTTAACGGTATTGCCCGAGCTCTTACGCGGATTCGAAACCTATCGCATGCTGCTGTTCGGCCTAGCGATGATCGCTATAACGTTGTTCCGTCCACAGGGATTGCTAGGTGATTTAACGCATGCGCGCGAACTGCGGGAGAAGGGGATGCCATGAGTCAGACGGCCGCCGTAAATGCGCTTTCGGTCCGGAATCTAGGCAAACGCTTCGGCGGCCTAGCCGCCCTAGATGGCGTCACCTTCGACGTGGAAAAAGGAAGCATCACAAGCCTCATCGGGCCCAACGGAGCGGGGAAGACCACGCTATTCAACTGTATTACCGGCGTAGAAAAATCCTGGGAAGGCGATATTTATTTCCTCTCGGAGCGCAAACACCTTGCTGGTATGCCGCCGCATCGCGTTGCATCGCTCGGCATCGCGCGCACGTTTCAAAACATCCGGCTATTCAAGAACATGAGCGCGCTGGACAACGTGATGATCGGCGCCCATCTACGCATTCCGACCACGCTCTTTGACACTCTCTTGGCCGTGCTGCGCGTGGAAAGACGCGAGGGCGAAATTCGCGAGAGGGCGACGGAGTTGCTGAATTTCTTTGGCCTGGCAGGCGTAGGAGAGCAAATGGCTGGTAGCTTACCCTACGGTCATCAGCGAAAACTGGAAATGGCGCGCGCGCTTGCCACGCAGCCATCGTTGCTTCTTTTGGACGAACCGGCTGCGGGCATGAATCCTCAGGAAAAGAAGGAGCTCTTGTTGCTGATAGAGAAGATCCGCAATCAGGACATCACGATTCTTTTGATAGAACACGACATGGCCGTCGTGATGCCCATTTCCGATCGCGTGGTGGTTTTAGATTACGGCGTCGTGATCGCCCAGGGCGCGCCGGCCGCCATTCAGCGCGACCCCAAAGTCATCGAAGCGTATCTCGGGGAAGGATATTTGAAAAATGCTTGAAGTCCAAGGGCTGCGGGCTGGCTATGGGCCTATCGAGGTATTGCACTGCGTGTCGCTCGACGTGCCTGCCGGGAAAATTGTCTCTGTCATCGGCGCCAACGGAGCCGGAAAAACGACATTGCTCATGACGCTGTGCGGAGTGATTCGACCTACGGCGGGGGAAATCAAACTGGACGGACAGCGTATCCACGATTTACAACCCGAAGAACTCGTTGGTCGCGGCGTTGTGCAAGTGCCTGAAGGACGCCGGGTGTTCGCGCATTGCACCGTTCGCGAAAATCTCGATCTCGGCGCCTTCGCGCTCGGCGCGCGCGCCGATAGCACTGCCGATTTGGACAAGGTGTTCAGTATTTTTCCGCTATTGAAGGAACGCCACAAACAATTGGCCGGGACATTGAGCGGCGGCGAACAACAAATGCTGGCGATTGGGCGCGCGCTCATGGCCCGGCCCAAGCTATTGCTGCTGGACGAACCATCGCTAGGGTTGGCCCCGAAAATGGTGGAGACAGTATTCGGCGTGATACAAAAAATCAACGAGCAAGGCGTGACGATAGTCCTCGTGGAGCAAAACGCCTACATGGCATTAAAACTATCGCATTTCGGGTACGTGCTAGAAACCGGCAAGATCATCCTCGCAGCTCCGTCTGATCAACTCTTGAGCAATCCGCTGATACGCAAGGCGTATCTAGGGGAAGTCTAAGTTTTGAAGTTTTGGGGACATATCACTAATCCCAAACTATCCCATAATTATCTTGTCGTATGCTAAAATGCAGTTGTGCTATACGAAAATGTGTTCCGTAGCCTGAAGGCGCAAAAAATCCAGTACGTCGTTGTGGGTGGCGTAGCCATGTTGCTTCACGGCCATGTACGATTCACTTTTGATTTGGATTTGATCGTGGCATTGTCCCCGAACAACCTTTTGAAATTCTCAAAGGTCATGACAAAACTGGGTTACAAGCCCAGAGCGCCCGTAAACCCAGAAGATTTTGCGAACAAATCCCTTCGAGAATCGTGGCGCAAGGAAAAGCACATGACCGTTTTTTCCTATATTCACCCTGATGAACCGGGATTTGGACAAATAGATGTGTTTGTATACGAACCAATACCCTTCAGCGAACTATACCGGGATCGCGTGATCGCAAAAGAAGATGGCATGGAGGTTTCGATAGTATCGCTTAAACATTTACTGAAACTAAAAAAACTTGCGGGGCGGGAAAAGGACAGGGACGACATCGCAGCGCTAAAAATATTGATGCAAGCGAGGCAAAAAAAATGAGAAAGCAGTCCGTGCTGCCAAATCAAGAAACTTCCACGTTGTTGTACGGAGCCTCTCTTTCGCTTTGCGCAAAACTTAAATTGCTGGAGCAAATGAGAGAGCTTGTCAGAACTTTTCGTCCGGATGCTATTGCAATAGAAAAACGTCGTCACCCCTGCAAAACCCGCATGTAAGTGCACTGTATCCGTTGACTTCATCCATAAGGGAGGGCGCTTGACCGCACGCAAGAAGTCCCTGATATTATTTATCGTATTATTAATTATTTCCCTATGCGTTCTTTGGCGTTTTATCGCCGGCAGAGAAGCAGGGCAGGACAGCCCCCTAGTCATTACAGACATAAGCAAGATCGGTCGCCCAACATTCAGTAGCCCCGAACAGCAGATCGCCTTCAGGACCTTTCTGACCACCCACTGCGACTTGATGGAATTGCAGGATACCGTTTTTGGCCAGCCCTTTACCGATGTCAGAACAGATTGGGCGAAGAGCACACAGGAAAACTGGGACTTACAAAGAGGGGCATTTGACCTACAAATGGGTGAATTATTTTTTGGCAAAGAGTTTTTCACCATGTTCATGCGATATCACCAGCACAGCATGGATGGCATATTGAAATTTATGACCCAAGATTTGGACGGCGCAATGGCCTCTTTAGGCAAGGCCAAAGCAGATGCCAAGAAATTAAAACGCCTCCCCATGAAAAACAGGGAGTGGGTTTCCCATCTGTTTGTTGACAAGATGGTTTTGGAAACAGACATATGCCTGGGGGTGACGGAATGCATGCGTGGAAAAACAAAGTCGGGCATAGCCGCCTTGGGGGTTGCCTGCGACAAGGCATCCAAGCTCAATTGGCATTGGGGAAAAATTCAGGCAGCGTATTATAGTGCGGTATACGCCGAGCATGCAAATGCCCCCAATGCGATGACCTTGTATCAAAACACCCTGGAGATGGCTCGTGAAAAAAGGAACCATGATTTTATATGGAAATGCAGTTTCCGCATTGCCACACAGCTAATGAATGAAGGCCATCTGGAGTCGGCAATAAGTCTTTTGGAGGAGGCCCTGATCAGTATTGAATTCATGCGCACCAAGGCGGAAGACGATGGCAGAAAAGTTTATTTCATGAACGACAAATTCCCAGTCTACCGGATGTTGATGGAGGCCTTGCTCAATAAAGGAGAAGGCCGAAAATCGCTGGAGGTGTCAGAAAATTCGAAATCGCGCGTTTTACAGGATTTGCTCTCCACCACGTATAGGTTCGACATGATGGATCCAGAACATTACGGTTTGGTGGTGCAGGAACAGGTCCTTTTAGAATACATGGAATCTTTTGAAGGCACTAAAGGAAAGGACGCCGAGATGCTATTGGCCGCTATGCGAAAAGAACACGAAAATGTTCTTAAAGCAATCCGACAGAAAAATCCGGATTTTGGCGTCTTGAAGGTAGGCGTATCTGCCGATGCGGATCAAATTCAAGCGCATCTGGACGGGAAAACTGTGTTGTTGGAATACAACATGATGCCCGAGTATTTAATCGCCTGGCTGGTCACCAAGGATGCCATACGGGTCGAAAAAATTCCGATCACTACGGAGACCTTAACTCACAATATTCAAGCAACACGCATGATGATGAACAAGCCCAAATTGCCCGCAGTCTACAAACTTCTAGGCTCTCTCTACGAATCCATCATCAAGCCTTTTGAAAAGGAGATTCAAGGAAAGCATCTCATCCTTGTTCCGGACGCAGCATTGCATTATTTGCCTTTCGCGGCGCTCATGGACGCGAAGGGTAAATTCCTGGTGGAGCATCACACCATCTCGGTTGCCCCATCCTTCACCGTTCTAAAATACTGCATGGCAAAAAAGAAGCGAGAGCCAAAAACCATTCTGGCCTTCGGCAATCCGGACATTCAGGATGCAAAGAT
>CAZOWS010000149.1:0-3839 GCA_964583365.1 uncultured Actinomycetota bacterium | reverse complement strand
CGATGGGCATTATTCGCACAAGAATTTTTATTCTTCGTTCGTGGGTTTTGTGCCGGCCGACGATCCTCAATTGTTGGTGATGGTGGCGATGGACGAACCAAAACCTCTGTATTACGGGGGTACCGTGGCGGCTCCGGTGTTCTCTCAGGTGGCCGAGCGCACGCTCAAGTACATGGGGATCGGACCGGATGAGGCAACGCGCGTGGCTGCGTTGAAGCGAGAAAAATGACAGTGTCAAACTGACATAAGATGACATAAAAAGAGAAACATTATGTTCGTACTCTAATCGTAAATTTGTATAATTCAGGGGGCTCCCGACGATGAAGGAGCAAGAGAGAGAGTTTAGAACGATGCGATTGGATGGCGTTGCGCGAGGGAGCCGAGGGGTCACGATAGACGGTGACTCCGGGACAAGCATTTTGGGGATCACGGAAGATTCCAGGGAAGTTCAGCCGGGATTTTTATTTTCAAGTCTGAAGGGCAACCACACGGATGGCGCGAACTTTGTCGCGGATGCATTGCGACGGGGGGCGGCAGCGATTCTGTTGGAGGGCGATCGTGGAAACATTGCGCGCGATATTGCTGTCGCGATCAGTTCGAATGCCCGGAAGACGTTGGCGGAATTTGCTTCGGCTTTTTACGATTATCCTTCCAAGGACTTGATTGTCGTTGGTGTCACGGGCACCAACGGCAAAACTACCACGTCCTATCTCTTGAGACAATTGCTACAAGCGCAGGGGATTTCTACCGGGTGGATCAGCACGGTAGGATACGCGCTGCCCGGGAAAATGCTGCCGTCTTCCCACACGACTCCGTGCGCGACGCGACTGCAAGGCCTTATGCATCAGATGCGAAACGAAGGATGCAAAGCCGTCGCGATGGAGGCCTCGTCGCATGCGCTGGATCAATATCGCGCCGAGGCGATTGCGTTTGACGTTGCGGTATTCACGAACCTGACACGCGATCATTTGGATTATCACGGCAATTTCGAGAATTATTTGAAGAGCAAAATACGCCTGTTCGAAATCTTGAACGATTCGCCCAAAAGGAATCGCTGGGCGGTGATCAACGCGGAAGACCCCGCGATCGGCGCTTTGCGCCGCGCGATCAAGACGGAAACTCTTTCGTTTGGAATCGAGAAGGATGCGGATGTCATGGCCAAGGACTTGCAGCTTACGCAAGGCGGCGCGTTGTTTGAATTGGCCACGCCCGTGGGCCGCATTCCTGTTCTGCTGCCTTTGCTCGGCCGCTTCAATGTTCAAAACGCGTTGGCCATGGTTGCGGCTGGTGTTGCGCTGCGCATTCCGCTGGAGTCCATCGCCCAAGTTTTGTCCTGCGTTGTTGCGCCACCGGGCCGCATGGAATTTATCCAGGGCGAGCAGCCGTTTCGCGTTGTCGTGGATTATGCGCATACCGACGATGCGCTGCGCAATGTTTTAGCTACGGTGCGTGAGTTCACGCAGGGCCGTGTGCTGCTCGTGTTTGGCTGCGGAGGGGACAGAGACAAGACCAAGAGGCCGCTGATGGGACGCGCGGCCCAGGAATATGCCACGATGAGTTTCCTGACATCCGACAATCCGCGCAGCGAAGATCCGCGTGGGATCATTGCCGATATCGAGAGGGGTTTTACCAGTCCGGATTGCTATCGCGTGTGCGTGGATCGCGCGGATGCGATTGAACAGGCGATCGCGGCGGCCTTGCCAGGCGATTTAGTCCTGATTGCGGGCAAAGGCCATGAAGAGGTTCAGATTACCGGTGATCGCGTGATCGCTTTCAGCGATAAGGCCGTAGCCGGATCGGTTTTGCAAAGGGAAGGATTTGCGGCATGCAAATCATGACGCTGGCCGATGTGGCGCTTGCCACGGCTGGGGCTCCTCGCAAAGGCGCGATGGAGATTGGGGTGGGGAACATTTGCACGGATACTAGGAAGTTGCGGCGCGGAGATTTTTTTGTGCCGCTATGCGGAAAAAATTTTGAGGGACATGCATTTTTGAAAGATGCATTGGCCGCCGGCGCTTCGGGTTGCGTGTTGCGAGCGGATTGGGCGGGAAAGGATTTGTTTTTCGCGGCGGCGCCCGATGATTTTGGCATTATCGAGGTAGAAGAGTGCAATCAGGCCTATGGGGCTATCGCACGATATTATAGAAGTTTGTTTTTTGATCTCTCGGTGGTCGGCGTTACGGGAAGCAACGGAAAATCTACGAGCAAGGAGATGATTGCGGCCCTCTTATCCCAACGCTTTCGCGTTCTGAAGAACGAGGGGACTTTGAATAATCTCGTTGGCGTGCCCCAGACATTGCTGCGGCTGGACTGGGAGACGCAAATCGCAGTGTTGGAGATGGGCACGAGTTTGCCCGGAGAAATCGCCGCGTTGACGCATATCGCTAGGCCGGACGTGGGCGTACTCACCAACGTGGGGCCTTCGCATTTGGAGTTTTTTGGCGATTTGGATGGCGTGGCGCTGGAAAAGGGCGCGTTGGCGGAGGGTGTAAATCCCAAAGGAGCATTTGTTGTTTTCACGGATGATGCCAAGGCCTGGTCCACCGCAGAACGAACCCAGGCAAAAATCGTGGGATTTGGTTTCGCGGATCATGCGGATGTGCGCGCGACCGATGCAATGCTAGGTGCGGATGGCTGCTGGAGTTTTCAGGCGCATGTGGCCGCAACCGGGGAAGTTGCGACCATGCGATTGGGCGTGTTGGGTAGGCACAATATCGGCAATGCACTGGCGGCGATTGCGGTGGCTTCCCATTATGGAATGACGCTGGCGGAAATGCAGCCGGCGTTGGAATCTTTTCATGGACTTGCGATGCGTATGCAAGTGATCGCGCAGGGCGGGGTTACTTTTCTCAACGATGCCTACAACGCTAATCCTCAATCGTTCGCCAAAGCCTTGGAAGCTTTTTCGGGTATGTCCGCCAAGGGGAGGAAAATTCTTGTGATGGGAGATATGTTGGAGCTTGGGGCTATGGAAGAGGAGGCACATGTTCGGGCCGGTGAGTTGATTGCTTCCTCCGATGTGGCAGTTTTAGTTGCCGTAGGAAAGCGCGCGGCCTGGAGCGCGGAGAGATGCACGCAGGGAAAGCGCTCGGATCAAAAAGTCTTTTCTTTTTCGGACGCGGCTGCGGCACGTGGGTTTTTATCCGAGTTGCTACGCGACGGAGATCTTGTGCTCTTAAAAGGTTCACGCGGAATGAAATTGGAAACCCTTTTAGAGCGGCAACTCGCATGTTCTTAGAATGGCTATATCCGCTACGCGAATATTATTTTGCATTCAACGTGATCAAGTACATCACGTTTCGCGCGAGCCTCGCAGCCGTGACCTCGATGATTATTTCCATCGCGCTTGGGCCTTATGTTATTCGCCTGTTGTACAGTTGGAAAATAGGCCAGCCCGTGCGCGGCGAAGCGGAATGTCCGCCGCTCTATGCGCTGCACAAAAGCAAGGATGGGACGCCCACTATGGGCGGGGTGCTGATTTTATTGTCGGTGGTGATCACCACGCTGTTGTGGGCCGATATGTCCAATCGCAACATTCAATTGGTGCTATTGGCCACGCTGTGGCTGGGGCTCTTGGGATTCTGGGACGATTACGCGAAGATTAAAAAAAATCGCTCTCTAGGAATTCGACCTAGGGTGAAATTTGCCGGGCAAGTTGCTCTATGTGTTTTCGTCTGGGCGTTCATGATGTTGCATCCTAAGATGAACGGCTACGCAACGAAGCTCGCGTTTCCGTTCATGAAGGATTGGATTTTCGAGATGGGATACTGGAGTCTTCCTTTTTTCTTGATGGTGCTGGTTGGGAGCTCCAACGCGGTGAATTTGACCGACGGGCTGGA
>CAZOWS010000148.1:0-11197 GCA_964583365.1 uncultured Actinomycetota bacterium | reverse complement strand
GTTTCAACATGGAATTGCGGAGAATAGCCCCATATGGCAATCGATTCTCCTGCAGAAGCGTGTCGCAGAATTGCTTTCCCGACAGGCGTGCGGTAATTATTCAAAAAACTCTTGTGGTTAGTGATGTATCGATTCCCTCTAACCATGCTTGTATAAAAATGGAGGCAACTAATAGAAACAATCACAAAGACAATCATTTCATAAAGTCGCACTTTGCGTCGCAAAGCAATGGTCTTATTTTTTATCATCTCCAAGAAGACACCTATCGCAAATCCGCTAGGAATGATCAAGAAGAGGAGATAGTGTTGGCATTTATTGCCAGGTTTCATCACGGAATATAGGGATGCCGCATAGAGTACGAGACTATAGTAAAAGTAAACGGGTACAACGGGCCCTTTTTTGACCTTTTCGGAAGTCATAAAATGGACCCTTGTATGCAGTAAAAATAGTAGCCCTGAAATTAAGACAATATCCGTTAGAAGAAAAAGGTTCTTCGTGTCGAATAGTTTCCCTCGTACCGTCAGAAAAAGAATCCATTTCTTCCACCAACCAAGATCTGAATTCTTTGAATAGACAAGCAAATTTTGGAGAACATAGGATTTCCAGAAATCGTTGAACAACGCAAAAATCGCCAGGTATAGGAGTATCACCGCAGTAAATAGAAAAGCGCCGGCGATGAAAATCCCCAAGCTTTTCAGAAATTGTTTTGGGTTTACACTCTTGATCCAAAGGACATGAATGCCTATCCCCGCGATAGCGGTAGCAATCGGAACACCCTGAAATTTTGCGTAGGGGACAGACCCCAACACGACACCCAGGAAGAAAAGCAACTGGTTTGAACTGGATGCGTGATTGGAATAGAATTTACAAACAAGGAGGAGAGCTAAGCTGAGCAACGCAACCGGAAACATTTCGCCCGCATAACTTACCAGGTGTGGGTGGACCATTAGAGCCACTGTTGCAGCCACAGGAAGGACTGCTAAACGGGCGATAGCAATACCATAGAGGGTTCGTAAAGAATAATACAGACATACAACGGCAGTAACGAGATAGCCAAAGCCGATTATACGACTGACCGCGTATTCGAGCTTCAGACCGAACAAAGCGGGTAACATCAATGGAATGATATTGAAGGGTCCCGAACTGCCCGCGTCCGCAGAGCGCCAGAATACAGGATTTCCGAGGAGCTTCATCGCTGCGGCAATAAAATGATCTTCATCGTATTGAAGGGTAGACGCTAAAAAAGTCGGCCAGTGACCTGCAAGCATAAACAGGCAAAGAAAAAGAATGAAGATGCCATCGGAAAAAAGAAGCGACCGACGTCGGCGTGGTACGAGAGCAAGAAAAAGGAAGGCAACAAAAAAGAATAGGAGACAAGATTGGTAGAATAATTCTGGGTTGGGAATTCTGTTCACGACGTTGAGTAACCACCAACGAAGATCAAAACCGTTGTTCATCGTTCCGCCAAGGCTTGGGCGTTCTTTCTTCTCGTGTAAATGCGCACGCCCTCGATTTCTTCTGCAAACGTGTAATGCCGCTTCACCAGCCCGTCAATTTCCGGGCAAAGTTCGTGATTTTGGTTTCTATTGATCATAATCGTGGGCGAATGATTCGAGGCATCCACGAATAGTTTAGGGGCAGATTTCTCCATATCTTTAATATATCTATCCAAATAATATTTCTGGAGTGGACTGGGCCAAAACTGCCAAATGGAAACCGCATCTCTCGTTGCCTGAATCAAACCGGTTTCAACATAGAGCTGCGGTGACCAGCCCCATATTGCCATCGACTCGCCTGATGAAGCATAACGCAGAATTACTTTTCCAACAGGTGTACCATAATATTGTGCGTAATAATTGCTATAAAGAAGATATGGATTTTTTGTTTTAATACGCTCGAAAAACTGCAACGCACTTACAGCGAGTATTAGAATACAGATTATAGGATAAAGATGTGGCTTGCGTTGCATAAATTCGCCCAGGAAAGCACCTATCAAAAATCCACTCGGGATAATCAAGAAAAGAAAGTAGTGCGGATAATTGGTGCCGGGCATCATCACGGAATAAAACGATGCCAGTAACAACGCAAGAGCATAATAAATAAATACCGGCACGACCGGAGCTTTCTTGCCCTCATTAGAGCTATTAGATTGGACTCTTTCGTAAAGCAAAAAAAGAAATCCAACTATTAAAATAAAGTAAGTTAGGATGAAAAGAATATTCGCATCCAGTATCTCTCGCTGTGTTTGCAGGCAATGAATCAACTTCTCCCATAAAGGAAGATCGGAACAGGTCGTTGAATAGAACAGCAAATTGTGGCAGATGTAAGATTTCCAAAAATCGTCAAATAGTGCGAACAGGGACAGGTACAGCATAATTACCACGCTGAACAAACACACGCCGACCATAAGAGAGAGCATGCTTTTTAGGAATATTCTTCTACCTAAACGCTTTCTCCAAAGAACGTGAAGGAATATCAGTACGACCATGGCAGCGATAGGGACTCCTTGAAATTTTGCGTAGGGGATAGACCCAAGAATGATTCCCAGAAAAAGTGGCAAACGGTTCGAGCTCGATGAGCTGCTGGAATAGTATTTGCAAACAACTAATAGAGCAATGCTGAGCAGCATAACCGGAAATGTTTCGCCGGCATAGTGAACCAAATCCGTGTTTAACATGGGTGCCCATGTAGATACTACGGGGATGCTGGCTATACGGGCGATAGTCTTGCCATAAATGCAACGAAAAGAATAGTACAGACAGACAATGGCTATAATATTACACCCTAATCCGATCAAGCGACTGACTGCGTATTCAAGCTTCAGTCCAAATAATGCGGGTAACATCAACGGATAGATATTGAGTGGTCCCGAACTGCCTGTGTCTGCAGAGCGCCAGTATATGGGATCTCTCAAGAGTTTCATCGCTGCTGCAATAAATTGATCTTCGTCAAGATCTAGGGTTGGAGCTAAAAAACAAGGCCAGCGGCCAGCAAGCATAAACAGGCATAGGAAAAGAAGGAAGAGGCCATCGGAAAAAAGAAGCGATCGATTTCGATTCGGCGCGATCGCAAGAAAAAGAAAGCCGACAAAAAAGAAGATGAGAAAAGATTGGTAGAATAGTTCCGGGTTGGGAATTTTGTTTACGATGTTTAGCAACCACCATCGCACATCAAAATCATTACCGGTCATTTGTAACTCCTCGCCTAACAATCCATCCTCTATCGCAACTTCTTGGGATATGATAATCTTAACCTTTCGTCCCCCAAGAAAAGTCATCATTGTAGCGTAGATGGACAGGTTGCTCCTACTTTTCTAATTATTTTTTGCCCTATTTTGAATGGAATGGCAGTTGTGATGCAGCAGGCAAAAAGGACATTCAACGTCGTATGAACATCCTGGTCACCGGCGGTAGTGGTTTTATCGGTAGAAATATCGTCGAATATTTTAAGGGAGGACACACCGTTTTGGCGCCCACCCACGGGGAGCTGGAATTAACGGACGAAGACGCTGTCCGGCAGTATTTCTCATCGCACAAGATCGACATCGTTATCCATTCGGCCACCAAGCCAGGCCATCGCAATGCCAAAGATGCGACCCGGCTTTTCCACAATAACACGCGGATGTTTTTCAATCTGGCTCGCTGCGCTGGCTCCTTTCAGAAGATGCTGGTCTTGAGCTCTGGGGCTATATACGACATGCGTTATTACCAGCCCAAAATGCGAGAAGAATATTTTGATACGCATGTGCCCGACGATGAGCATGGCCTCTCAAAATATGTCTGCGCAAAATATCTGGAACGGACGGACAATATCGTGGAGCTGCGACTGTTTGGCGTCTTCGGCAAATACGAGGACTATGCCATTCGCTTCATCTCCAACGCCATTTGCAAAACACTGTTCGACCTGCCCATCACGTTGAGGCAAAACCGGCGATTCGACTATCTCTTCGTTGACGATTTGATGCCCATTCTGGAGCATTTTCTTTTTAATAAGGGTGAATTTAGCAGTTACAATGTTACGCCTGATCATGCTGTCGAGCTGAAATTGTTGGCAGAAAAAGTCAAAAGCATTTCGAAAAAAAATCTACCTATCGTCATAGCGCAAGACGGCATGGGTATGGAATATAGCGGGGACAACACCCGCCTGCACAGGGAAATGCCGACGCTGGTTTTTGCTCCCATCGACATTGCCATTGCAACACTCTTTCGCTGGTATCAGGAAAATATGCATAGCATCGACCGGGAATGCCTCCTGGTGGATAAATAGGACAGTTCCGGAGGCCGCCGATGCAGAAAAAATTATCCGATTATGTTGCAGACAAAGTTGCCGCGGCTGGGATCGAGCAGGTCTTTATGATCACTGGCGGTGGCGCCATGCATCTCAACGACTCCTTTGGAAAACATCCCGCTCTGCATGTCATCTTCAATCACCATGAGCAGGCATGTTCCACCGCTGCAGACGGCTATGCCCGTGTGGCCAGAAAATGTGCGCTGGTTTCGGTGACGTCAGGCCCGGGCGGGACCAATGCCATCACCGGTGTTTTGGGAGCCTGGGATGATTCCATCCCCATGCTGATTATATCCGGTCAGGTCCGATATGATACCACCGTCCGCTCCACGGGCATGAACCTGCGCCAACTGGGAGATCAAGAGTTTGATATTACTCGGGCAGTTTCCGGCATGACCAAATATGCCGTGATGGTAACGGACCCCCAGGAAATTCGTTACCATCTGGAACGGGCGCTGTATTTGGCAGTACACGGAAGACCCGGTCCATGCTGGCTGGACATCCCCATGAATGTCCAGGGCGCCATGATAGAACCGGAGGCCCTGCGCGCCTACGCACCCGATCAAGATATCTCAGAATTATCAACACCGGTTACATCGGAACTCTGCCGCAGCATATTGGCCCGGATTGGAACGGCCCAACGGCCCGTGGTTATTGCAGGATCCGCCATTCAAATGGCCGGAGCCACCGCAGATTTTTTAAAGCTTCTGGATCTATTGAATATTCCCGTTGTCACGGCTTTTAACTCCCATGATTGCGTTCCATCCGATCACCCCTTGTATTGCGGCCGGCAAGGATCCATCGGGGACCGTGCCGGAAATTTCGCCGTTCAAAACTCTGATCTTCTTTTGGTTCTGGGTTGCCGTCTGAACATCCGCCAACTCAGCTACAACTGGAAGAATTTCGCCCGGGAAGCCTACAAGATCATCGTAGATATCGATACGCTGGAACTGCAGAAACCAACAGTCAGACCTGATTTGCCCGTGCATGCCGATATCACGGACTTCCTTAGAGCACTTCTCCGAGAATTACCAGCAGAAGGCCTAACGCCGAAACGGGAATGGCTGCAATGGTGCAAAGTCCGACAAGCGCGATATCCCGTAGTGCTCAAAGAATATTGGGAACGCAAAGAACTGGTAAATCCTTATTGTTTCATGGAGGCATTGACCAGGCAGCTGCCGGAGGGGCAGATAATAGTGGCCGGTGACGGATCCGCCTGCGTGTGCAACTTTCAGGCAGCCATTGTCAAGAAGGGGCAGAGGTCGTTCACCAATTCCGGCTGTGCGCAAATGGGCTATGACTTGCCCGCAGCCATTGGGGCCTGCATGGCGGCGCATAGAGCCAAAATCGTCTGTCTGGCGGGCGATGGGTCCATCCAATTGAATATTCAGGAACTGCAAACCATTGTGCACAACAAACTGCCCGTCAAAATATTTCTCCTTAACAACGCCGGCTATCATTCGATACGCCAAACACAGAGCAACTTCTTCGGGCCACCGCTGGTCGGCTGCACGCCGGAAAGCGGCATCAGCTTTCCGGACACAGAAAAGATTGCCGCCGCGTATGGCATACCCTTTGTCCGCTGCAAAACGCATGCGCAGATGGACAGCGCGATCGCACAGACCATGGCAAGCGACACACCATCACTTTGCGAGGTCATGCTCACGCCCGACCAATCTTTCGCGCCCAAAGTGTCCTCCCATCGCCGCGACAACGGCACCATCGTTTCCCGGCCACTGGAGGACATGGCGCCGTTTTTGGATCGAAGCGAGTTTTCGGAAAATATGATCATCGCACCGTTGCCAGAATGATGTTTTAAGACTGCTTCAAATAAAAGGGAGGAACAGGATGAACAACCTCGAAAAAAGAATGGTGGATGCGCTGAAGGACCTGAAACAGAATCACAATGTCATCGGAGTTAAGGCCGAGTTCGAGGCTGAAGGGACGCGGATGGAAGAGGCATTGCGCCTCAAGGATGTGGTCTCTAGGGCGGGTCTCGAGTTGACGGTCAAAGTCGGGGGATGCGAAGCACTGCTCGATATGTACAACGCCAGGGTGCTCGGTGTGACCCACCTGGTCGGGCCGATGGTCGAAACTCCCTATGCCTTGAAGAAGTTTCTTGGGGCCGTCAAGTTGGCATACCCGCTCGAGGAGCAGGACCAGGTTGATTTCCTGATCAATATCGAGACCATTGACGCCTGTAGGAATTTTGACCGAATGCTGGAACTCCCAGAAATAGATGACCTTGATGGCATCGTCCTGGGGCGGGTAGATTTGACCGGATCCATGGGCAAGGCCAGGGAATACGTGAACGCGCCGGAAATCCTCGATATCGCTTGCGGCATCTTCGGCAAGGCAAAGGCAAAGAATATGCAGTGCGTTGTGGGGGGTGGGGTCTCAAAGGAAACCGTCCCCTTCCTTAAGCAGCTCCCCGAAGGATGCGTGGACCGTTACGAAACGCGAAAGGTTATTTTTAAATGCCCTGAAGCTCTCCACGACGGTTACGACAAGGGAATTCTAAAAGCGGTGGGCTTCGAGTTGATGTGGCTCAAGAACAAGCGCGACTATTACCAGATGATATTCCAGGAGGATATGCATCGCATCATGATGCTCGAAGGTAGATACAAACGCCTCATCGAGGAAGCGGGCGGAAAGCACGAATGAGCCTGCAAACCGCCCTGGTGACGGGGGGAAACCGCGGAATCGGGAAGGCAATTGCGGAAATGTTCCGCCGGCAGGGGGTGAATGTCCTTACGCCGGGGCGTGTCGAGTTGGACCTTCTCTCCAATGTTGCCATTGATCGTTACCTCGCCTCGCTCCATGACGGAGTGGACATTCTTATCAATAATGCTGGAATCAACCCTCTCGGCTCCACCGCTGAATTCTCTGATGCCGACTTGGAAGCGACTCTGCAGGTCAGTCTTGTTGCACCACTGCGCCTGATTCGGGCACTTGCCCCGGGCATGGCGGATCGGCGCTTCGGCAGAATCGTCAACATCAGCTCCATCTGGAGTGCTGTTTCCAAGCCGGGGCGGGTGGTTTACTCCACCGCGAAATCCGGAATAAACGGTATGACCCGCGCCATGGCTGTTGAGCTGGCGAGCCATAATGTCCTTATAAACGCCGTGGCTCCGGGGTATGTCAACACTGAACTCACTATGCAAAACAACTCTCCTGAGGAAATCCAGCGGATAGTTGCGGGGATTCCTTGCGGTCGCCTTGCCGAACCTAATGAAATTGCAGCGCTGGTCTGCTTTCTCTGCTCGGCACAGAACAGCTATATCACCGGCCAGACGCTTTTCATAGATGGAGGATATACGTGCCTCTAGACTCGATGCAGGTGAAATCGAGCATCCGTAATTATTTCGTCTATTTCGCTGAATCTCCTTCGTTCGTTGCGGAGCTGGCCGCCTTGCCGAAAGCGCTCTTTATTGTCGATGAAATGGTCTGGCAGCATCATTCGAGCGGCTGTCTGGCCCTTCTCAAAAACGCTGATCTCATTATTCTGCCTGTGCATGAAGAGCTGAAATCCCTTCAAACGGTTGAGGGCCTCTACGGGCAGATCATGGAGCGCTCCCCTAAGAAAAATCTGAACCTCATCTCCATCGGTGGCGGCATAACCCAGGATATTACTGGTTTTCTCGCTTCAACCCTCTATCGCGGAATTACCTGGACCTATGTTCCCACCACGCTCCTTGCCCAGACCGACAGTTGCATTGGGGCCAAGACATCGCTTAATTTCAAGCGGTACAAAAATCTTATAGGCACCTTCTATCCTCCGGCTTCCGTCTTTATCCATACCCCTTTTCTGGCCACGCAGAATGAGGTCGATTTCTTTAGCGGACTGGGAGAACTAGTTAAGCTCCATCTAATAGGAGGGGAAGAAGACATACAGACATTGATGGCGGCTTTGCCCTCCCTTATGAGGAGCGAACGTGATGTGCTGTCACTGTCGGTCAAAAGGGCACTGATGATCAAGCAAAGCTACATCGAGGAAGATGAATTCGATGCCGGCCGTCGTAACATGCTTAATTATGGGCACTGCTTCGGCCACGCACTTGAAACTGCTACCGACTTTGCTGTGCCCCATGGACAGGCTGTTGTTATCGGCATGCTCCTGGCCAATCTGGTGGCTAAAAACAGAAAGAAGCTGTTGGAGAGGACCGAAAGATTATATGCGGAAAAAATGCTGGCGCCGATTTTGAGAGTAGATATGAAAAGGCTCCTTTTCGATGACGAAAAGATCATTGCTGCGATGCAGCAGGACAAAAAACGGACGGGAATGGGACTTGCCCTCGTTATGCTGATGGACGACCAAATAATGGTCAAGGTCGATGACCTGACTACGGCTGAGATCCATGCGGTCCTTGCTGAATTCCGTGGCAGCTTCAAACAATTAAAGGGACTTTAGAAGTAAGATTCCCAAGAAGCTGTTGGCACCTGTCATCAATATGTTATGGAACCTTATGGCCCATTTTGCCCATGATTTTGCTCTCGTACATAATTAATAAACTCATCGCTATCATCAGAATGGTATTTATTAATACGGCGATGCTGACATCATGAAATAACCAATAATAGTCTTTAGGGATGAGCAACAATCCAAAGAGCCAAGCGTAGGCCACATCAAATAGTAAGCGTTCCTCCGTATTGATATAAAGCATCAAGGGAATAAAAATGTGTATCAACTTATAATCAAACGATACCTGAGGTAAAAGCAGCATGGAAAAGACAAGCAAAGATATGCATTTCCACATAGAAATTTTATTTAGACATAGGAAATAAATTATCATGCAATAAAGTAAGCAGGCGGCTACAAAGTAATTTTTGTAGAGGTAAAATAATGCGGAGGGAAAATCAATGCACAATATGATTGTTTTTAGGAATCCTAAAAGACTCACATTGTGCTGCAAACCTCTAAAAGGGTCTGTTACACAGTCTGCATAAAAACGGCTTAAGCAAGATAGCAATCCCCCTGCGGATTGAACAATGCCACCTGCTAATAATGCCATGCTAATAATCGTCAAAAAACAAGACGAGAAAACGACTAATAAACCTGCTTTATATTGTCTTTTAATGAAAAATAAAGGCAGAAATACGATAGGATAGAGTTTCATGGCGATCGGTACGCTGAGCAGAATAGCGCTTGTGCAATATTTTTGTTTTACAAAATAGTGGATGGCCGCTGCCAAAAAAATAAATACTAAATTTTCCAGATTGCCGCGGTCTAGAGAAAACAAAAAAGGATACGCCATCGCGGAAAAAACGATGACCGACATGACGGTTTCCCTTCTTCCGCTATATGCTTTGACATTTTTAAAAATATAGAACATAAAAAATAGGATGAAACAGCTTGTAAAAACAGTAAAAGCCAAGATAGGTTTAAGAAAAGCAAATAGATACGTTAAGATATAAGTAAATGGAAAATAGTTGCTTGTGGGTGTTGCATAGGGATTTAAATCTTTTGATGCTCGAATGACAGTATAAAAATCATTAAATCTATCGTTGGGATCGAACAAAAAAGTGTTGCAAGGATAAAAGTCATAACCTAGACGGGATAAAGTAATATGGAACAGGATGGACGCTGTAAAACCAGAGATGACAATTGCTTCTATTAGTTGTAGTTTGAACCGCTTTTCCATGGAGGGTCAAATAGTATAGTAAGAGTAGGATATTTTGTAGGAATTTAACGTTAGAGTTTGTAGCATTTGCCGCAAAGGAGTGCATAAAAAAACGTGATTGAATCAATGTAAAATACTAGCATTATACGCTAAGGAGATTTTCTATCATGCCACTCATCAGCATCATGGCCCCCTGCTACAATGAAGAAGACAACATAGAGGATTTTTATCTGCAGGTGAAGGCAGTCATCTCGGAGTTCCAAAAATACCAGCACGAAATCATTTTCATCGACAATGCTTCAAAGGACAAGACTGTCTCCATCCTAAGAGAAATCGCAGCCAAAGACAAAAACGTAAAAATCATTCTCAATACCCGCAACTTCGGTCACATCCGGTCCCCGTATCATGGGATGCTGCAGGCCCAAGGCGATGCTGTCATCACGTTGGCTTCCGACTTGCAGGATCCGCCGGAACTGATACGGGATTTCATTAAGAAATGGGAAGAGGGATACAAGATCGTGATGGGTGTCAAGATCCACAGCAAAGAATCTCCCGCCATGTTTATGGTTCGAAAACTGTATTATGACCTGATCAACCGTCTCTCGGAAATAGAACTGGTCAAAAACGCCACCGGCTTTGGACTGTATGACAAACGCGTCATCGTAATTCTAAGAGATATCCATGATCCCTATCCCTATGCCCGCGGGTTGGTCGCCGATATTGGTCTAGAGATAGCCAAAATCGAATACACACAGCCTGCCCGCCTACGTGGGATCACAAAAAACAATTTCTATACCCTTTATGACATTGCCATGCTGGGAATCACCAATCACTCCAAAGTGCCTTTGCGCATTGCCACCATGCTCGGATTCGGCATGTCCATCCTGAGCTGCCTGGCAGCCGTGGGATACCTTGTCGCCAAGCTGACTTTTTGGTACAAGTTCCCCATGGGAACGGCGCCCCTGATCATCAGTCTATTCTTGTTCAGTTCTGTGCAGTTGTTTTTTATCGGCATCATCGGGGAATATATCGGATCCATCCATACCCAGGTATTAAAGCGGCCTCTGGTCATCGAAAAGGAAAGAATAAATTTCTAATCAATCCCACCGGCTTGTAAATAAGTTCCGATATCGGGAGAAGTGCTATTTTTAGAAGGTGATTCATCGTGAATGAGGCCTATTCTAGTCTGTAAAAACTTTCTTTTCCATCTCATTGTCTCGTGTAAATGCGCGCGCCCTCGATTTCTTCTGCAAACTTGTAATGCGACTTCACTAGCCCGTCAATTTCCG
>CAZOWS010000147.1:0-7869 GCA_964583365.1 uncultured Actinomycetota bacterium | reverse complement strand
CCCGTTTATTCTCGGCAGCTATTCTTTCGTTTTGCATCGATAATTTCCATAGAGCGATATACAGCATTTTGCATTCCACAGTGGCGGCTCCGGCGAGGTGGGATATGAACTCGCTAATTAGAGTGGTTGTGAACATTCGGTTCCTGGCCCTGGGGTGGTGGCTCCTGTGAAGGGCTTGGAGGTTCATTGTTTCCTCTGTCTCCATCACCACGCTGGGCATCATTGTTAATGTCATTTATCTCTCGAGAAAACGAGTCGTAAGGATCAGGCAAGTTGTCCTCAATTTCATTAATATCAGGAACAGGAACCCTAGGAAGTTCACGCATTCGCGCTTCGCTCTCTCGGCGTTCGCGCTGTCTTTCCCTCACGCGATCGTAAATAACAGATTGACTAGCGTTTAGATGATAAACACCTCGCGCATCCGGCCTAATTCCTGCTCGCGTTAATTCGATGTCGGGATCTAAGGTCACCAGCCCACCGAGGCGGGGGATGGGCAATGTCTGGGGCCGTGTCCCAGGTCGCCCTAAATCGGTGCCGGGAGGAGCTCCGACCCGCAACGCATTTATGAGACCATCACGGGCAAGATTATCGCCTAGATTATCACCCACCGAAATATCCGGAGACTCGTTCCACGGATTGAAATCATCCCTGCCACTGGTATTTTCGCCTGAGCCTTGTCCGGAATCATACCCCTGATCCCCAGATGATCCGCCGTCAGAAGGAGTGCCACTATTGTCTATGTACACACTACCAGTGGCGGGAGGTGGATTAGGAGCTGGCGTTGGCGTATTGGAATCAGAACCGGATTCTCCGATGTCTTCGAGTATAGCTCGAAAAATCCCATCTCCACGTATGCGCCCGTCATCCACTGCGCGAGAAGAGGCAACGCACACGAACATGCAGCAGATGCTTATCCACGTGGCAAACATCCACTTATGCATGACAGCACTTCTTTCGTTTTGCACTGGTAATCTCCATGCTAACGAGATCCTTCGTCCGCCACTGAAGCGACGGCGGACTCAGGATGACAGAGGCTTTTAAAATTCTTTCTCCCCGATATCCAGGAATCCCTTTAGCTTGCGGCTGCGGGTGGGATGGCGCATTTTGCGCAGCGCTTTGGCTTCGATTTGGCGCACGCGTTCGCGCGTGACGTCGAATTCTTTGCCGACTTCTTCCAACGTGCGCGGTGTGCCGTCTCCGATGCCGAAACGCAGCGTCAGCACCTTTTTTTCCCTCAGAGTCAGCGTGTTGAGTACCTCGGAGATTTGCTCTTTCAATAGCGTGTAACTGGTGGCCTCCGGGGGCGACTCCGTGCTCTTGTCCTCGATGAAATCGCCGAAATGACTGTCTTCGCTGTCCCCTATCGGCGTCTGCAAAGAGATCGGGTGCTGCGCGATTTTCAAAATCCCGCGCACCTTCTCCAACGGAATGTCCATTTCCTCGGCCAATTCTTCGGGCGAGGGTTCCTTGCCGGTGTCCTGCACGAGTTTTTTCGACGCGCGCACGAGCTTGTTGATCGTCTCGATCATGTGCACGGGAATGCGAATCGTGCGGGCCTGATCGGCGATGGAGCGCGTGATCGCCTGCCGAATCCACCAGGTCGCGTAGGTGCTGAACTTGTAGCCGCGCTTGTACTCGAACTTCTCGACGGCCTTCATCAACCCCATGTTGCCTTCCTGAATTAGATCCAGGAAGGAGAGCCCGCGATTCGTGTATTTTTTGGCGATGGAAATCACGAGGCGCAAATTGGCCTCGACCATCTCGGATTTGGCTTCATGCGCTTTGGCAATCCACTTGCGCAGCTCCTCGGCGCTGGCCAAATATTCGTTGGCATCCAAGCGGGAAATAAATTCGATGCGGCGCAGTTTGCGCTGCTCGTTCTTGATTTGCGCCTGCGCATCTTTGGATTTACCGGACTTCTCCAAAGCTCGAAGGCTTTCCTGGATTTTTTCTATCTTCTCGCCGACATTCTCGATTTTCTTGGCGAATTCCTCGGTGGCCTTCTGGCGAAACGCGAACGCGTCCATCGCCTTGTGCAAATTCTCACGCTTTTTCTCGGCCTCTTCCTCCAACTTTCGAGCCTTAGGCTCCGAAAGCTTGCCGGCTTTGAGTTTGCCAAGAACAGAGTCCATCTGGCCACTGACCGTGCGCAGATGCTGGCACATCTTGGGCAAATCCTTTAGATACTTCTCGCGGCTCTTCACCTTCTTTTCCTGCACCACGCGGTCGAAGCGCTCTTTGCCCGAGGACAAGCGGCGCGCGGTCAGGATGATCTCCTTAGGGATAAATCCGAACTGGAATATCACGCGCCGGATTTGCGTCTCCGAATTCTCCGTGCGTTTGGAAATATTGACTTCCTCCTCGCGCGAGAGCAGCGGGACTTGCCCCATTTGCTTCAAGTACATGCGAACGGGATCGTCCAAGACCTCGATCTTGACGGGCTTTAGTTTCGTGGCCTCTTTCTTTTTCTCGGCCTTCTCGATTTTACGCCGCTCGATTTCCTTAGAGTCTATGATGTCAATGTCCATGCCCCGCAAGAGCATGATGATCGAATCGATTTCCTCGGAACTAATCACGTCGTCTGGCAACACGTCGTTGACGTCGTTGAACGAAAGGTAGCCCTTTTCGTTGGCCAGATTGATCAATTCTTTGATCTTCTGATTACGAAGATTCTTGTCCATTCGCGCCGCAATCCCTTCTCTTCGGGACTCTCGTTGAAATGATTCCACTGTAAATTTACTCATATCCTTTTCACCTCCGCAAAACTTCGTGCTGTAGACTCATAAGTTCCTTCTTGGTACGCGAGACCTCCGTCAACACCGCGGTCACATCCGCATTGTCCCGCTCCAAACTTTCTATCTGGGACATCAGTTGCTTGATGCGCGTCTCCAGATTGCGCTTGTGAAACATCGCGAGCCCTTCCTCGTATACCTCGCGCGCGTCCTTCTCTTCCATCGGCCTGCTGCCGAGCTGGGCCAATACCTCGGCCTCTTCCCGACCTCCAAAAAGAATGCTCACCGAGGCAATCCCTCGAAACGTGGACATTTTCCATTGCCCCACCGCCGTCCGAACAATGCCCGCCAGCAATGTGTCGGAGAGCATTTCAAAATGCCCTTCTCCGGCTTCTTGTTCCAACAACGGCTCGTTCTGCACCACGGCGGCCACCCAATCCATTTCCCAGGACGGGGCAACTACCTTGCGGGTAGCGGACTGCGACGGCATCGACGAGACAGGGGTCTGTAGCTTTTTAAATTCCAGCCACAGCGTCTCTTCGCGTACGCCGAGCGTCTCGCTCAACTTCTGAATGCAACTGCTCTGATACATGGCGCTCGGCAGCTTCGCCAAATCGTTCAACACTTCCTTGGCCATGTTGGCCTTGCCGATATCGCTTTTGATGTCATGCGCCTTTTGCAAACGCTTCAACTTGAAATCCAGAAAGTCCATCGCGCCGGTAAATAATGTCATCAGCGCGTCTTTGCCGCGCGCGCGCACGAAACTATCCGGATCTTCTTTCGGCGGCAGCACCGCAATTTTGACTTCCATGCCCTCGGCCAAAAATGCGTCCAGCGAACGCAGGCTGGCCGATTGCCCGGCCTGATCGCCGTCGAAGCAGAGCACCACGCGCGATGCAAAGCGCTTGATCAGCTTCGCGTGGCGCTGCGTGAATGCGGTTCCTTGCGACGCGACAATATTTTTGATGCCAGCCTGATACACGCCGATCATGTCCATAGGACCTTCGCATACCGCCACCCAACCGGTTTCGACGATGGCTTCCTTCGCCATGTTCAATCCAAATAGCGTGGCGCCCTTCGTGAACACCGACGTTTCGGGCGAATTGATGTACTTGGGCAACGCATCGTCCAGCACGCGGCCGCTGAACGCGATCACGCGGTCCTGTGCGTCGAACACGGGAAATATCACGCGCGCGCGAAAGCGGTCGTGCAATTTGCCCGTCTCTTGTTCGTTTTGAATGACCAAGCCGGCCGAAAGCAATTCTTTTTTGGTGAAACCGTTTTGCAAGGCCCAGCGTAACAGCCCATCCCAACCCGCGAGCGCCCATCCCATCGAAAAATCCCTAGCCGTGATGCCACTCACGCCGCGCTTCTTTAAATAGTCTTGCGGCTCGGTATGCTCTTTCAAATTCGATTTAAAAAATTCTTTTGCCGCGGTGTTGATTTCGTACAACCTCTTTTTGCCGATGCCGTCGGACGGGAATTGCCCACCTGCCGCGTGATAGCGCGCGATATCAATGCCCTTTTTCTGGGCCAGCAACTCGACGGCCTCGGGAAATTCCATCTTTTCCATTTTCATCACGAAGCCGATGACGTCCCCGCCCGCGCCGCATCCGAAACAATGAAAAATCTGTTTGATCTGGCTCACCGAAAACGACGGTGTCTTTTCGCTGTGAAAAGGACACAGCGCTTTGAAATCCTTGCCGCCCTTTTTTAGAGACACGTACGAAGCAATCGTTTCCACGATGTCGTTGGCCGCCGCTATTTGCTGAAGGACCTGATCGGGAATCATCGTTTTTCTTTCGAGTCTCCCTGTCCCGGAGGTCTCATGTCTCGCATGATACCTTCCATTTGCACCTGTTGCTCTTTCGTCTGCGCGTTCTGCTGGGCTACCAGCGCGTTGACTTGATCTATCGGGCTTGCGGGTGCCGCTTCGGTGGACACTGCGCTTGACTTGGAGGCTTCTTCATTTAGAATTTCGTCCATCTTGGCCCTTTCCCTTCGAAAATGCGCGTTCATCGCCTTGGAAGATTGCTGCGCGCCTTCTATCAAGGTTGAAAACCTCGCGTACACTTTGGGCGTGGCGTCTATCGCGATTCTCCCCCACCACGAATTCGCGTACACTTGCTTTTTGACGAACGCATCGGGCACGAAAAATATGGAAAAGAGAAACAGCGAACTCACCACCAGCGCCCGCGTTGTGCCGATTAGCAACCCGCCGCCGGTCGAGATACGCGACTCGAATTGAAGCGTCACGACTTTGCCCAGCAACTTGAAAAAAATCCATACGGTCACGAGCGAAAGCACGGCGATCCCCAAAAAGCAAATCACCGTGGCCCAGGACATCGGCACGCGCGAGTGGACCGTGATCCAAAGCGCGCATCGCGCGTAATACTTGATAGCGCAATAATACGTGACAAAAACCGTGGCCAGCTTGACCAATTCTACGGACAAGCCGTCCCGCCGCCCGACATAGGCGCCCCGTAAAAGAAATACCAATACAATAACGTCAACCCAGTTCCAGGTCATTTTTCTCCTGTGGGAGTGATCAAAGCTAAGCTGTCATGGAAAACCGGTGATTATCGCGGATGCGGATAATCCTGTCAATTGAATAATTAAGACGTTGGTAATCAAAAGGTTATGCTTGGAACCTGTCAGCCTGAGTGGAGCGAAGGATCTCGTTATAGCCGGGCTAGATCCTTCGCTCCGCTCAGGATGACAACGTAATAAGGGATAATACTTGCAAAGATGACATCCAATAATAGAATCTCCTGACATGCAAACCCCGATTCCCCCTGCGAAGAAAAAGCTAAAGACATCTGCCTTCAGGATTGCCTTGGCCTGTTGGCTGGGTATATTTAGCGGCGCGATTTCGTGGTTAGCGCCGGCGAATACGTTGATCGGCCTTATCGTAACATTCTATCGCGTCCCGCTACTCTGGTTTTGCGCGTCTTTCGTGCTGGCAAAATTTGTGGTCCTAAAATATCTGGCGGGGCATTTGAGCGACTGGGGATTGGGGTTTTTGACTTCTCGCGCGACCTTGCCGATCGCAGAGCGAATTGTCCGAGCGCCTGTGCTCTGCTACATGAACTTGACCGATACGATTAATTGCGGCGCCACGCTTGTGGGCTTTCTGGGTGGCCTCGGCATCGGTCTGATTGTTTTTGCGCTCGTTCGACTCTCCCGCAAGCGCGAGAAAGAGAGCGATACCCCACCATGAGATGGAAACTGCTGCTATTTTATATCGCCGTACTCGGCGCGCTGCATTTCATGGCCAGTCCGCTTATGACACGCGGATTCAACATGGCTTCCGCGCGATTCGCACAAAACCGGATCACGGTAAAAAAAATCTCGGTGGACATGTTGACCGGGCAGGCCAGCGCGCAAAATCTTCGGCTTGTCCTCGGCGATGATCAAAGTGCCCCGTTGGCCGACATACGCAGTCTGATCGTGGATTGGGGCAGTTGGCCGATGTTGTCCAAACGATGCGTGCTCGAAGAAATTTCCGTGGCCGGAGCGACGCTGAATATCCCGTTTCAAGAATCGCTGCTTCTCTCGCTGGGGAGCATGCTCCTGGCCAAAATGCTACCGCCGGATCAGGAAAGACGGACAAAGGAGCCGGCATTTTCTCTGGAACAAAAAAGTGGCGGCATATTGGTGCATTATCCTCCAACTCGTCCATCGCTTGAGATACGGGATGTTTATTTGTCGGGCCTCGCCTTGCACGTTCTCACGGCGAATGTGGATAGACCACCTTTGCCGGCCCTGACCAATTGTAATATAAAAATTCTCAATGCGAGCGCATGGCTGCGACCGGATGGCAAACCCACAGAATTTTCTCTGGAAACCAAACTGGAAGGACAAGAGGCTTCGTACGTGAAGGCGCAAGGCTCTGTGCGCCGCACGGTCAACGGCGTGTGTGGAAGTTGCGATTTACATTTGGAGGGATTGGACTTAGCCGCGCTATGGCCGTGGATCAACCCCTCCTGGATGCCCGAAGACTTTAGCCAATTCCGCGTCACGCAGGGGTTGCTGAACATCACGAGTCACATTCAAATCACGGACAATGTCTGGTATTTTCAAAACGACGTGACGTTGAAGCAACTTCAAGTCGCGGTCGATTCGGGCAGCCAGCCGCGCAAGATTCGTGGCGCTTCCGCGGAGCTAGTGGCCAAGGCAATCAACACGCTGGGCGACGCGCGCATTCAATTCAACAACTATCAGGATTGGAAAACACAATTCGAGGAAAACGTAATGCGCGGCGTGCGCAATCTCATACGCAGATCCATTACGGAAATGATATACGGGAAATGACCGAAATACGGGACATGACCCAATTTGGCTTCATAAATTGGGATCGTGTCCCAGTATTTCGGTGGACATAACCGAAATGCGGGACACGATCCCAATTTAAAATGCTAAATTGGGTCATGTCCCGCATTTCGCATTTACGGTAACATGACCTCGCATTTATGGCTCACCACGGTTCTCAGCGTCCACCACGGCCCATACCCGCGCACGATAATCGCGCCATCTTGATCGGTGCGAAACACCCTCCAGCCTCTATCGCGCAATCGCCCCAGAACCTCTTCTCGCGGATGACCGAATTTATTGCGTTTACCGACGGAGATGACGGCCCATTTTCCTTTTAATTTGTCGAGAAATGGAGGCGTGCATGAGGTGTTGCCACCGTGATGCGGCACCTTGAGCACATCGCTGTCTAATTTTGGCGAGGCAGCGGCCAAAGCCGCCTCCGCTTTGCGCTCTATGTCGCCAGTCAAAAGAATCGTTCTTCCCGCGTAACGCAACGCGAGCACAACGGAATGCTCATTTTCATTGTCATCGAGCTCAGCAACATTGGCGTCGGTCGGGGACAGTATATCCACTTGCGCTCCGCCCTCCTTCAACCATGCGGGCCGTATGCGGGCGATTTCTAGCGGGACATGTTTCGCATCGGCTAATTGCAGCAGACGGCGAAATAGAAACGACGAGAATGCGCGACCGTTTCCAACCAGCTCACCAATCGGCACATTTTCCAACACTTCCGGGATCCCGCCTATATGATCCGCGTGCGGATGGCTCATCACCAAATGATCTATTTTTGTCGCGCCGATCGAACGCATATAATCGCCCAATG
>CAZOWS010000146.1:0-5292 GCA_964583365.1 uncultured Actinomycetota bacterium | reverse complement strand
CATCAGGGTCAAGACATCTCTTTTAGAGAAAAAATCGGATTTTGAGCGAAAAGGCAATCTTTGGATCGAACCCTTGCGGGGGTGGGTACAAGCCGCTCACCAGGCCGAAAAGCTGTCGGTCACTGATCGATTGGATGAAATCAGGCCCTTTATCCAGGAAATTGGAACGAACCGCCTCTTGCGCGAGAAGAAAATTTTCTGGGAGTGGCAAGGCCCTTGGCGAATCACGGCGGATTATAAGGCTTCCAAAGCAGTTGCCCCCCTGTCTTTCACGCGCCGCGCCCCCACACGCGGCGCGTTCGAAGGAGAAAATCAAATCATCTGGAGGTGGGGGGATTCGAACCCCCGACCCCAACGTTGCGAACGTTGTGCTCTCCCAACTGAGCTACACCCCCAAAATACTGTCCCCCACTGCGTGGGGGGATTTGCCACCCGCCACTAAAACATTGGCGGGTACCCGGCCGCTGGATAAGGTACCGCTTCGCGTTTTAATTTGGCCTCGCTCGCTTCGCTCTCTCGGCTGCCCAGTCGAACCCCCGACCCCAACGTTGCGAACGTTGTGCGGCTAAGGCTTCATCCAACACGCGATCCAGACCGAAAATTCATACAGCAGAATCATGGGAACGGCAAGCAATATTTGCGAAACCATGTCGGGCGTCGGCGTCAACGCCGCGGCAGCAATGAAAACCCCGACAATCACGTATCTCCTCGCGCGGCGCATTGCCCGATGTCCAATCATCCCAACTTTGACCAAAAAAAGCAAAACGACCGGAAGCTCAAAGACAGCCCCGAAGGCGATTAAAAGTTGCATCACGAGAGACACATAATTTTCTATGGTCCACTCGTTGGCTATGCCCATTTTCTCGCCGTAACTCCAAAAAAAACCGAGCGCAGTTGGCAACATCAGAAAATAGCAGAAAGCCACACCCGCCGCAAACAGCATCGTGCCCGCTACCAACGCGGGAAAAATATATCCCCGCTCCAACGATGTCAATCCCGGCAGCACAAATTTCCCCAAAAACCATAAAATCCATGGCAGGGAAAGAATGAATCCCGCCCCAAAGGCGAGTTTCATCGAGATCATGAAGGCGCCGGTGGGCCTCAATGTCCTTAATAGAGCGGTTTCCGGGGCATGCAGCGCAAATCGCCCAACGGCAGCCTTAAAAGGCCAAAGAATGGCTTGCAGCAAAACAGGGGCAAACATAAAGGAAAGGACAGAAAAAACGAAGAGAACGATCGCCGACTTCAGCAAGACAAAACGCAAATCCTCCAAATGCTCAAGAAAACTCTTCTCTTCCAACGCTTAAACTTTCGGGGATTTGTCGGAGGGTTCTTCCTTGGTGATCTCGTCGGAGATTTCCTTGGAAGATTTCTTGAATGCTTGAATGCTCTTGCCCAAAGCGCGAGCAATATCGGGAAGCTTGTTGGCCCCGAAGAGCAAAAGGATGATCATGAATATGACAACGAGTTCGGGTAATCCTATCCAGTTGGGCATGCGCGTATGCTATCATCATCGCTCTCATGTCTTCAACATTAAATATCCCCAACATGCGTGTCTGCGCCATGGACATCGGCACCAATTCCACGCGCTACATGGTCGCCGATCTCGATAGCCAAAGCTCCCGCGTCACGGTGCTCTTTCAGGGCGGTAAAATTACACGGCTGGGTGGCGACATCGGCAAGGGAAAAATCGCACCCGAACATTTCGCCAAAACGCTGGACGCCGTGGACCAATTCTTCACGCATGCGTTGAGCCTGGCCGTTTCAGATTTTAAAATATTGGGAACAGCGGCCCTCCGCGAGGCTACAAACGGTGCTGATTTTTGCCAGGAAGTGCAAAGTCGGACGGGATTCCCTTTAACCATTATCACGGGTGAAAAGGAAGCGGCACTAACGGAATTGGCCATCGCGAATTCTTTGCATCTGCAAGATAAGCCATTCGTGGGTTTTGATATCGGGGGTGGCAGCGCACAGATTATATGCCATGATCCCGGAAAATCTTCGCGTTACGAGAGCCTACCTCTCGGAGCGCTTCGCCTCTCGCAACAATTTTTGACGGATGATCCTCCGCGAGTGGATCAAATGCAAGCACTGCAAAACCATGCCCAGCTTTTGATTCGAGATGCGCTGCAGAAAATTGTACCATCGCCTGGATGCGTTTTGGTGGGCGTGGGTGGAACCGCAACCACGGCCTCGGCCATGATACAAAAGCTACGCGTGTACGATCACGCAAAAATCCATGGGAGCACCATCCGGCAAGACAATTGGGATAAACTCGTGGCATCTCTCGCTGCATTATCTTCAGCGCAGCGAATGAATCAGACAGGACTCCAGAAGGGGCGCGAGGACATCATCGTTGCGGGCCTTGCCGTCATGTCCATTCTCGCGCAACAATGCGACGCGAAAGAAATTCTCGTCAGCGACCGCGGCGTACTTTATGGAACACTCGCCGAATATCTCCATGAAATGAAATCTTGAAAGCGAAAGCAAATCATCTTACGATAGCCCCAATGAATCTCCAACGCATGCGGTATCACAGTGGGTTCACTCTCGTCGAAATGTTGGGCGTGATTTTTATCATTGCCACGCTGCTGGGTATCTTGTTCCCCACCATTGCCAAAGTCCGCTACAAAGCAAAAGTAGTCAAAGCCCAGGCTGAAATTGAGGCGCTCGCAGTTTCCATACGCATGTACGAAAGCGATTTAGGAAAATATCCGCCTAGCACAGTTTCGGGATCGGAAATTTATGATTTCCTTGGCAAGAAAATCCATTCGGGCGCCCTCAATATTGACGTTGGGCCGTACATGGAATTTAAAAGCACAAATCTTGGACCTGGGAATATTTACAAGGATCCCTGGGGCAATGCCTATATTTACGCAGGTAAGGATGGAGGCGTTGGTACTCCCCCGCCCCCCGTCGCCACACACAACACATTCAGCTTCGATATTCATTCCACCGGGCCCGATGGATCGCAGGGCACAACAGCAGACGACGTCAACAATTGGTAATGTCAGGAACCCGGAGTACTCCCAACGCATTTACTTTAATAGAAATACTCGTGATGTTGGGCATCTTAACTATTCTCGTAGGCCTCGCGCTACCCATGTTCCAGCAGACACGAGCGAAATCCAAACTCGCCCGCGTGCAAGCGGACATAAGCCAAATTGAGTCCGCGCTAAATCTTTATAAAATGGATTATGGCGCGGGGCCAGACGCATCTATCACAGCCTTGATTGCAAACGATCCGGGAGGCTATACGATATTAAGTCCCGCCAATCCTCTGATTTCAACCTCGACCGGTGAGCCCTATTTCATCGTGCCAAGCGCCCGATGCGATGCCGCCACCCATCAATTCCTCGACCCCTGGAAAACTCCGTATTATATAGTCCCGATAGCCACGCATAACACCAACAGCTTTGATATTTTTTCCGCAGGCCCCGACAAGATAAGGCAGAACTTGCCAAACTCCGACGACATCAACAACTGGGATCGTTGAATGCAACGAAACAGTGGCATCACGTTGATTGAAACTCTTTCCGTCCTGGCGATCATGCTTTTAATGGGCTTGTTGGCAATACCCGCCCTTAATTTATTCCGCAGCCAGTCGGCATTAAAATATTCCGCGCGAAACATTCAATGTCTTTTTCAGGAGGCACGTAGCATGGCTATTTCCCAAGGACAAAACATGCTCGTGGAAATACGTGGGGACAATGACTCCGCAGCTATTTGGGATCAAGCAAAAACCAATCTTATGTCAAAGCGCTGGTATGCACCGGCTGCCGTGGACATACTGGACGTCAATATGCAAGACATGCAACAGCCACCCAATCCCACCAAATTCTTTGACGTGCTTTTCAAACCCAATGGCAGCGCAAACCGGGATATTTCTATCTATATCAAATTGCGTAGCGCGCCGGATAACGACACCACCAAGTATTACACCGTAACGTTGATCAACGTTACAGGCTTCGCCAATATTTATCCAAGAAAGCAATAGCTCAAAAAAATTCGGGGACATAATTTTCATTATGTCCCCGAATCTGTACTTTCCCGTTGGCTGTCCAACAGATTAGAAACTTACCAGCAGGTCTCCCCGTATTTCCACCGAGGAACTATCCCGCGCCACTAGCTTTAATTCCACCTCGCGTGGAACGTCTAGTACGTTCGAGATTTGAGCTCCCTGGAGCACTCTGCTCGGCATCTGTTCGACGATGCTGAAACCTAACGGAGGATTATTCGACTTACCCGCTTGCACGCCCACGGCGCTGATTGCAGCGCCCAAAAAAACTATCAAGGCGGACAATGTGCAAAGTATCGGAAATTTTTCCATCCGATGCCTCCTCCATTATTTATTATTCAAAGATCCCAGACGATACCTAAATCGCCTGTTGCTGTTCTGCCTTTCCTAGCCCAAGCCGGTTTTTAGTCTCGCCTCCTTTGTGGCTGATTTACAGCTAACGCCGGCAGAACAATTTAGGAGAGTCTACGAACCCGCCCCAAAACTGTCAAGATTTAATCGCTTTGCCCGGGAGGCAGCGTCTTGCGCGAGAGCATCCACAGGAAAATCACTGACAATGCGTTCGAATTTCTCTTTGGCCGCAACGTTGTCCCCCATGGCTTGAAGGCAACGGCCCCATTGGTAAAGAGCCTCAGGGGCCTTTATACCCACAGGATCCGACTCCAAAGCGCGCTTAAAAAATGCGCAGGCCGTCGCAAAACTCTTCCTCTCCGCATCCAGCATGCCCAACCCACATAGCGCCGAGGCGGCTTGCCATCCCTGCGTGTACTGCTCTAAAATTTTTTGATATTGCGCACGCGCCTCTTCCACCTTGCCCTGATCATGCAACGCGTTCCCCACGTTCATCATGATATCGAAGGTCAAATAACTGCGCGGAACCTGCGCCAGAATTAGACGAAAATCATCGGCCGTCTTGGCAGCAGAATACAGCCGGGATGCCTTTTGATCCGCATTGCGCGCCATGCCCTCACGCAGTACCCATACCACAATGACAGTCACGGCAACGCCACCCAACACGGACAATCCACGCCATTGCTTACGCACGAATACGCGCAAGCGGCTCGGACCAGACTTTGCAACGACATTAGGGAGTTCTCGTTGTCGAATCGCCATAGTGACCCCTTTTGATTCCAGCGACTATGCCCCCGGGCCGAGTCGAACGGCCGACAAACAGTTTAGGAAACTGCTGCTCTATCCTACTGAGCTACGGGGGCGATGAACTATTAAGTTACTAATATACGGGACTTAAGCCAAAACTTCTTCGAGTTTACGCT
>CAZOWS010000145.1:0-2849 GCA_964583365.1 uncultured Actinomycetota bacterium | reverse complement strand
AATAACTATACCATGGTATAGTTATTGTTCCAGCAGGAAATGCTAAACTTTTTGCTACCAATAGCTCCACATCCCTGAGTTTCTCGAGCTACACCAATGGCTGATGTTCAATATCCTGTTTCTTTTTCGGTACGATTCCATGGACGATCAAGATTTTCTCGAATTCATCTCGCTCTATGTTCTCAACTTCTACAAGTTGCTTGGCGATGGCATCGAGAACTTTGCGATATTTCTTCATCACGTCTTCTGCTCGCTTGTATGCGCCCGCGATGATCGCCTTTACTTCCGCATCGATACCTGCAGAAACTTCTTCCGACAATTCTCTTGGTTCGATACCTGCCCCAAAAAGAGTACGGCCAGGAGCCGTTTCGAGAGCCATGGGTCCCATTTTGTCCGACATGCCATATTTCGTGACCATATCGCGCGCAAGGGCTGTTAAAACCTGTAGATCATTCGACGCACCTGTCGTAACGTCATCATAGATCATCTTTTCTGCGATGTACCCGCCGAGCGATACCGCAATATCGTCCAAGAATTCCAGTTTCGATTGCATGCGCCTGTCTTCAAGGGGTAGATTAAGTGTGTATCCTGCCGCGCGTCCGCGTGAAATTATAGAAACCTTATGAACCGGGTCCGCATACGGTAGGACCGACGCGACAAGCGCATGCCCTGCTTCGTGATACGCCGTAATCTCTTTTTCTTTTTTATTGAGAACATGGCTTCTGCGTTCAGGTCCAAGCATGACTTTTTCAATCGAGCGAATGAGGTCATATTGCGTCAATTCTTTCCTGTCTTCTCGTGCCGCTAAAATAGCGCCCTCATTCATAAGATTAGCTAAGTCCGCCCCAGAAAATCCTGGCGTGCGCTCCGCGATAACCGATAAATTTGTATCAGGTCCCATCGGCTTCGTGCGCACATGCACTTTCAAAATTTCTTCCCGATCTTTCCTGTCCGGTAAATCGATTGTTACGCGACGATCAAACCTGCCTGGCCTGACAAGAGCAGGATCAAGCACATCAGGACGATTCGTCGCCGCGAGAACAACAACTTTCTCGTTTGGTTCGAACCCATCCATCTCGACAAGTATTTGATTGAGCGTCTGTTCTCGCTCGTCGTTTCCCCCACCAACACCCGAACCGCGTACGCGCCCTATAGCGTCAATTTCATCAATGAATAATATAGATGGCGCTGCTTTTTTTGCCACTTGAAATGTATCACGAACGCGTGAAGCGCCGACACCCACAAACATTTCCACAAATTCTGATCCGGAAATTGAAAAGAAAGGCACACCAGCTTCTCCCGCGACTGCGCGTGCCAACAAAGTTTTTCCCGTGCCCGATGCCCCCATTAACAAAACTCCTTTCGGAATTCGTGCGCCAATTTGGATAAACTTCTTTGGATTTTTCAAAAAATCGACGATCTCCAATAGCTCTGATTTCGCTTCCTTTGCGCCTGCGACATCAGCAAATGTAACGCGTTGCACATCATCTTCAGGAGACACTAGGCGCGCCATAGAGCGTCCGAACGTGAATGCTTGCATGCCTGCGCCTCGCACCTGACGCGAGAGAAACCACATAATCCCAACCAACAATAGAATCGGAATTAAAAGTGGGGCAAGAGTTAAAAACCAAAACCGCACACCACCTTGATCTTTTACCTCAATCTTCACTGCTCCTATTTGAGCCGATGAAAGTCCGTAGCGCGCCAAAGTTTCAGTTAACGCGTCCTCACCTTCTTTTTGAGATGTTTTTTCCTTTTTATCTTTATATGTTGCCTTCACAGTGTCCCCTTCGACGGTTATAGACTCAACGAGATTCTGGCCAACGTCAGCTGCAAGCTCTGAAACTGCTATCTCCTCGCTCTGGCTTTCGATATATTTCCGCACCGCAGAATACACCGCGGAAAGCACCAAAAAAACCGCAAAGGCGATGGCAAGTTGCATCCAGATACCGGGCCCTTCTGACGAAGGAATAACGGGCTTCTTCCCTTTTCGCCTCTTTGATTCGGCCGGAGATATTTCTTCTGACATAGAGTGAGTATTATACATAAATAGCTTCGAGCTGCGACCTTTCTACTGGCTAGCAGGGATTCTAGCTTCGAGAAAATAAAATCAGGAAAGCGTAAAATCGGTTATAGTGTCGTCATGTCTCTCATAGCTAACCCCACCCCAGCCTCGCTTTGCAGGGTGGCCTGCGTGGCAGGCAAACGCCTATATTTTTATGGCTCTTCTTGAAAATAAAAGAACATTACTTGATTACACAATTATCGAAGAACTCGAGGCCGGTATGGAATTGTTCGGGTACGAAGTAAAGTCCCTTCGCAATAAACAAGGATCATTGAAAGGAGCATGTGTGGTTGCGTGTGGTGGTGAAGCGTATTTCGTTGGCGCAACAATTCCCGCCTGGCAAATGGCAAACGCTCCTACTAACTACGATCCTGAGAGGCCTCGCCGATTGCTACTCGGCCGCAAGGAAATAGCGCATATTTCTTCCGCAGAAGGAGAAAAGGGATTGACAGCAGTGCCAATTTCAGTGTATAATCGCGGCCGTCATCTGAAACTCGGCATCGCAATCGCGCGCGGAAGAAAGAAACATGACAAGCGTGACGTCATTAGAAAACGTGAGACTGATAGATTGATTCAGCGTTCTTTGAAAAATTAATCCAGTCATTCGCTCCCTCTCTAATTTTGATCTTTGGAAATTTCCATTTCCAAAATTAGGAAAGGAGGGGATGATTGGCTTCGACAGGGAGATCGGTCCATGTGTGTGCTTGGCGGAAGTGAGCTTCTTCCTTAAAACGCTCAAACTCTAAGTGCAAACAAAACTGCACGGGGGGTTCTATCACCGTTT
>CAZOWS010000144.1:0-13004 GCA_964583365.1 uncultured Actinomycetota bacterium | reverse complement strand
TCGAAGGGAGAGGGAGTAAAGCGTGGAAAATCCTAAAAAATAGACCAGGGATTTTTTCTGGAGAGCCATTTTATATTGTCCTCCACATCAGGAGGTTACAAAGTGTTCCGTTTTGGGGTGGCGGTTTGCTCAGACCTCTGTATTTATGAAATGGGCCACTTAGGCGCAGCTACCCCCTGAAACACCGATTGTTCTTGCATTGGTTTGCTACGTGGAACAGATACCGATTTTTGGCGATGAAGCGATAGGCGAAATTGCCCAGCAAAGACATTCCCGGAACATAGGCTAGGGGGGCGAATGGCCAAAGCATCGGCAAATGCAACGTCAGCCGGCGGAACGCGGCAAAACCCCCGTATAATTTCCCGCCCGGCTCGAGCAAATGCATTTGGCTATGGCAAATTTCCGCATTCAAGTTCGGTTGCAAGGCCCCGAGATCCTTCACGTGATGGTAGTTCACTTTTTTCAAAGTGCCAAACATGTCCATCGTCTTGATCGGACGAATCGAAGCGCGGCAAAAGCCGCAAGCGCCGTCGTAGATCAAGAGGGCTTGACCCCCTCCCCTTTGTACGCCTGTCCCCCACTGTGTTAATGGGGGAGGGAGGGTTGGGGTGGGGTAGCGGCGTTTCGCCCGTACGCCTTTGATCTTCTCGATGATTTTTTTGGGGTTCAGGAAAAGCAGCAATTGCGGTGGGAAATGAAAAAAGAAAAGCGTCGGCACATGCAGCGTGATGACCAGCATCACGTGAAACGCGAAGCCAAGCGCGATGCCGGCCACGCGCGTCCATGGGATGAACAACAAAAATGGCAGCGCAAACTCAAAGCACAACAGCGCGATGCCTAGCCCGTGACACAGGTCCGGGCGCTCTGCAAGATACAAACGCCCAGGGAAATTCTTCACTACGCTGGATTCCGGGCTCATCACCAGATAATAGAAAGGGTTGCCGCCTATCCAATTGCCGCTGGCCGTCCATTTGCAAAGCCCCGTGTAAAAAAATGTCGAGGCGATTTGTAATTGCAGAAGACGCTGCAAAAAGTAAGGGCGTGTCTTGCGATACGCGTAGGCATTCGGCCGACGCAGACAATCTACGGAAAAATAATCACCCAGATACGGCGTGAGGCAACACAGAAAGACCGTGACGAGCAAAATGTCGAACGAGAGGGTGCCAATATGCAGCGCGTTGAGTGCGTAGAAATAAGTCAGGCCCACGGTCATCAAAATGCAACTGACCTGCGTGAAAAGCCCGATTAAAAAGAAAAAGAAGAAAACAAGAAAGAACGCGGCGAAGCCCCAGACCAGCCAGTCCGGGCTTTTATCCACCCATTCCAACACCGTCAGCGGGAAGAACGATATATTTTTTTCTTTAAACGCCGTGGAGAGATAATTGTCCTGCATTTGCAGCAGCGTCGGAATCGCGTGCAGCCCGATCGCGATGGCCAGCGTGATGCGAAAAAATCCGAGAGAAAGCGACGGCCGCTGTTCTAGAAAAAGGCTATCCCATGCGCGCAGCAAAACCCTCCCCCTTGATGGGGGAGGGCAGGGTGGGGGTGAAGTCTCTAGCGACATTTGTACACCATCTTGAGTATTTTTTTGTCCGGCTCCTTCGAGACCGACGGGTAATAAACCTGCACGATGCCGAAGTTATCGTATTGTGGAAATTTTCGTTGCAGATACGTACAAAAGCTTTGACCGCGATAAGGATTGAGCACCGTGCTCAATATCCCGCGATGAATATTGTCGTAACCCAGCCAGCGCGTGCCAAAAATCTTATGCGGGTCAATAGTCTCTATTTTGTCGCCGCTTAGACCCCATACTTCCGCGGATCCGGTTTCATCCCCAATAGCAAAGAACATGATCCAACCGGCCGGCGGAAACAGGAATTTCGTTTTGGGCAATTCGAACCCGGCCCAACGGCTCAAATAGTTGTGCCGCAGCGACTCGTAGTGAAAAAGCAGCGTCCAGACGACGACAAATGTACTAATACCAATCATTTTTGCGCGCGAAAGAGGCTTCGTCATATTTTGGAGCCAGAATATCAAGCCAAGGGTCACCTTGACAAGCGTTAAATTATTGACTATAATAGGTTTAGGACTATTGCGTAATCTCCGTTGCAAATCCGTGAAAGGGTTTAAAAGATGGCGATGCCAAAGTTTCTCAAAAGAGCACTATCCGTGGTGACGGCCATGGCTTTTATCGGCTCTGCCGAGGTGTATCCCTATCAGGATAAGCTTGCGCCGAAATCGTCATTTTCAACACAGGAGCATACGCAGGGCAAATCTTGGCCGCTTGCGGTTGTGGATATTCCCGTGATATCGCTGATCCCAAAAGATTTTCGGCAACAGGTGGATTTTCTTCACGCGCTGGTCCTACACCCCAAGCCCACGATGGCGCTTTACCGGCTATTTCTGACGCGCAGTGGATTCCTCACGTCCCGCGTGCAAGAAGACCTCAAGGGCTTGGAAGATATAGAGAACAAGGGCGCGCTGGCAAGCATGACGGAGCAGGATAAACTTCGAAAGGCCAATTCCCGGCTCGGTAAAATCGTCGAGTATTTTGTGGAAACATTGCATGGGAAGACATCTTGGGAGCAGATGGATGCGCGGCTTTATCACGCAGATCCCGCAACGCAAACACCGGAAACCATGGTTGGGTTCTTGCTTTCGCATTTGGGTTGGGAAATTGCCCTGGTGGACGGCAAAGCGCGTATCAAAATCAAAGGCGATGCTAAACCCAAGGCGGCAATACCAACGGCAAAAAGCAGCGCGCGGGTATTTGTTATGCAGGATGATAGCAATGCGGGCGATGGTGCAGGTCTGAGTCGCGTCACGGCGTTGATACGTTCGGGACCAAGACTTCCTTCGCCATCCGCGTTGCAATTTTCTCCGTATCGAAGGGTAGCATTGGCCGAAGCCGTGCGGAAAATGATGGATGAAAATAGATACGAGGAAGCCGCGGATTTGCTTGTCGCGGGCACGAAGGAACCGGATCAAGTGCGCGAAGTGGTTCGTATACTGAGGGAAAACCTGGGGCCCGCCTATAGCGCGCTGCTTTTCAGCAAGGCACACCCCGAATTAGCGGCATATCTTTTGATCGGTATGGTGGCCGTGGGTCCAAAGTCGGCATGGCGGAAGGACATATTTCGGTGGAATGAGCCGCAACCTCAAGTGGATCAAGATGCGCTCGGCTGGGCTTGCGAAGTCTTGAGGCTCGTGGATGAATTCACGTCGCCAGGGATAGGTCGGCGGGGATTGAAGGCACCGGAAATCATGCTGCAGATGGCCGTGCGAGGCAAAGAGATACCCTATGGGCCAGCGGTCGCCGAAGCCATCATGAATCAGATATGGACGATGGCCAAGGACGAACCGGAATTTGATTTGGCGGATAGGGCCTTTATTCGATTGGAAAATTATTTCGGACATGAGTTCCAGGTGCTCAACGAAATTACCTTGGCGAAGCGCACAGGTCGTTTGTACGCGCGCCCCGTTCCGCAAGAAAAAAGAATTGATGTGGGCATACCTTTGACGTCCGATACCCAGGTCGTGGTCTACGTTAAGGGTCTATTAGAAGGGATGGATGCGAATGCCATCGAGATGGCCAGCCAAATTCTCTTGGTAAAAATGGAGCCTTTGCGCGCGTATCGTATTTTAAAACAAATAGTGATTTCTGATCCCTCCTTGATTCACCTCTTGCGCGCGGTGCTGCCCGAGTTTGTCGCGCAATTCTTTGTCGAGATCAACGATGCAGCGACGGAAGAGGAATCAAGAAAGGACCTGTGGGGGAATGTCTCGATTTTTCAATGGACCATGCGGGAATTGGCGCAACTTCATCGTAGCGATGAATTAAGTCCCGCTGTGCCGGTGATGCGCGCGATGCTTACCAACGATTTGGTGGCGCGGGGCGGGCGAAAGCTGTTTCAAAAAATCCTGGATCCAAAAACCACGCAACCGCACGTTTCCGAGGGTGAACCCGAACCGATTGCATGCGTTCTGGAAATGTACGACGCCATTTATCAGCAAGATGATCGCATCGTGGACTGGTTGACGTTTTATAAGACGGGAAAAATATTCGCGGCGGATCTCTCGCCCGAAGAAAGGCAAATGCAAATGACGGAATGGTTGGAGGAACTGTTTTTCCTTTCCCATGACCGCTTTGCGTTTTCCAAAGGGCTGGAGTACTTGGAAAGATTAAAAAGGATAGCGGATAAGGAGGCGATACCACATCTCCTCTCCATCGTGAACAGACGTCTGCAGATGTTGCCCGAAGATTTGGGAGAAACCCTCGAAGAGTACAATCATTTCAATAAAGTTTGTTTGAAAACGGCCTATGAAATAGACCCACCAACATTCGCGCGGAGTTACTGGACGCATGCGGGCAATGTCCCCAAGCCCGCACAGCCACTTGCTTCAAAATTGAAATCCTTTCTGCCGCAATTATGGCGTCCGTCCAGCGTCACGCCCTTTACCCCACCTGTTTGGCGGCACGCAGAGATGGACAATCTGTTGCTCGAGATTTTAGATGGGGACGAACAGACCAACATGGCGCTCTACGGCGTAAAGGAGGGAGCCCATGATCGACTCACCGATTTCGTGTCGGATGCTTTGACAAACGCGCCCGCAAGTCTGGATACGCGGGCAGTTGCGGCAGCAGCGTTCATGAAGTCAGGATTGCATTTGTGGCGATTGAAGGATTTGGTCAAAGTCCAATACCCAGGATTGTTGGGATTGTACCGTGCGAGAAGCGTTCTTAAAAATATGGATCTCCGATTTGAGGCTATTTCTTATCAAACACATAAAGAACCATTTCAAGGCGAACATCTGAATGTCGAAATGGTTTTGGGGACGCCTCGCTACGAAGATATCCTGAAGCGTATGGCCAAAATCGTAGAGAGAGGTGTCGAGAATTGGCATAACACGTTGACAGGGGTTGTTCATAAAAGCGGATCTTTTGCCGGGGGAGATCCAACTTTTACCGGTATCATCGTTGACTATATGCGCGAGCACGAAAAACAATGGCAGGAACTATTTCGCGGTGCGCAATTAGGCACGAAGGAAAGGGCAGACGCCGTTCACGCATTCTTTCGCGTGTTAGAACAAGGGGACGAGTACACGGGCCAGTTTCCGTTGTTATCTGAATATGTCGCATTTCTGAATAATCCCGACCCCGAAAGCGTGATTCAAGCCGCGCGTGCGGTCAACGACGCGATGCGACAAAAACCGCCGGAGAAAACCGTCCAAATCAAAGAGTTGGTAGTCGTGCGTAATGAAATTGCGGTTTCGCCGGCGAGGGTAGTCATCGATTTGGGGGAGCGCCTAGAGAAGGCAGAGGTACGAATACAGGGTTTCGCAAGTGTCCTCGTTATTACGGGCATGCTTGGCTGTTTTTTTAATCCGCCATACGCTGCATTGTTGATGCGTTATTTGAGCACATTGCCTGGAGTATCGCAAATGTTGGCTGTAATACTTCAGTCGAATGCGCATTCGAACATGTTGCAGTTTTTGGGCGGCGTATACGTAACTATTTTATGCATGGCTGTCCTTGGATCCCTCCTCTTTATAATGGCGCTTGGTCGTGGGCTGGTTTGGTATGCATGGCAGCGTGTCAAAATCATTCGTGAATTGGGAGAAAATCTAGGCGCCATGAAAGACTTATTGCCGAGCATTGAGTTCGACGCCAATAAATCCTTGCGTGATCAATTGGCTGAACTGGTTCCGCCCATTCTGAAAGCCCTACCACCCCGCGCCCAGGCGTTTCTAGAAATTGCCGATGCAGGCGGTTCCGATAGTATCGAACAATTGATCGGCATCTTGAAAGAGGACTTGAAAGATCCCTGGAATGAAACCCTGCTGCATTACGCAGAGGCCCGCAGTCGCTTGCTGCAATTAGAGGGACACACGACTGTCCCTCTAATTCAGGCGGCTAGTTTTGATTATGTCACGGATGAAACCGTGTTCGAAATCGCGCTCTAGTCCGCTGCTGTCCCTCACCCTACCCTCTCCCGCAGGGCGAGGGTTAAGCGGAAAGGATCGAATTGCCAACTCATCCTCCAACACTTAGAATGTTTCCGCACATGCAGAACGTGTGAAAGATTTAGTTCCTATGTTTTCTGTCATCCTGAACGCAGTGAAGGATCTTGGTCGTGAAGCGAAAAATCGAAGGCGAGATCCTTCGCTTTGCTCAGGATGACAATTTTTTATACATATTCAGATAAGGAGACCCGTGATGCCGAAACTTCGAACGAACAAAGACCGATTGGTCATGATGGCCGTGCAGGGACAAATCGCGCCGCCGCAGCAATGGGAAATTTTTGAAGTTGATCATCAGGGTAAGGCGTTTGCATTGCCTTCCACGGGCGGCATCACGTACAACGTGAAAGTCGGCGATTCCGCGTTCGGCTGGGCTGGCGATCACATCGAGCCCGGCGTGTCCACGTACAGCGATTTGAAAAGCAGCAAGGCCAACGCGGGTTTTCAATTTTTTGCCTGCGTGGGGAATACAGCCCGGCTTGTCTCGGGCGAGGCCAAAGGAAAGAAGGGCGTTGTGACCGGCCATCATGGCGGTGTCGAGCATGTCACGATAGATTTTCCGCAAGATGTTTTGGAAAAAATCAGCCACGAAGATCGCATTCTGATCAAAACCTATGGCCAGGGTTTGTCGCTCACCGATTTTCCGGAAATCCGCGTTGTCAATTTGGATCCCGCTCTGCTGGATCAAATGCCTGCGCGCGCCAACGCCAAAGGACAATTGGAAGTTGGCGTCACGCATATCGTGCCGGGCGCAATCATGGGCAGCGGCGTAGGCAGCATGGACGTGGGTAAAGGCGATTACGACATCATGACGCACGACGCAGGCATCGTGAAGAAACACAAACTCGATTCGATTTGTTTCGGCGACATCGTGGCGATCCTGGATCACGACAACATGTACGGCCGAACCTATCGCGAGGGCGCCGTGACCATCGGCACCGTGATTCACTCCAACAGTTTTCTAGCCGGCCACGGCCCGGGCGTGACAACACTCCTGACCTGCGCGACCGCAAAAATCAAACCCGTGCTGAACCCCGCGGCCAATGTCGCGCGCATTCTTAAGATAGGGAAATACAGAAGGTCTACGTAGCAGCCAAATCCAGCACATTCTTGACATTATCCAGACGATTATTTATGCTCAACTTAGTTTTTAGAAAGGGAGTATGATGAGCACACCGCTTCACAAGCATATTGCGATTGATCTCAAGGTTATGGCGGGGAAGCCCATTATCACAGGCACCCGCATTCCTGTTGAGACAATTGTTCGCATGGTGGCGCAGGGTATTCCGGAGAAAACTATCCTTAAGGAGTACCCTCGCCTTACACCAAACGATATTCGTGCTGCTTTGATGTATGCCGCCGGAGTTGTTGCGCACGAAGATGTTTTCCCCTTCGATATCCCTGCCTAACGTGTTACTCGAATTTTAAGAGTCGCTCCGTCCGTGAAATTCATTGTGGATGAATCCACCGGTAGGACAGTTGTGGAATATTTACGGACTAATGGTCATGATGTCATCTCCGTGGCCGAAAGTATGCCCCAAGCGAAAGATCAATCCATCTTGGAATGTGCCACCGAGCAGCAGCACATTCTCATTACCAACGATAAGGATTTTGGTGAACTTGTTTTTCGTAGCGGGAAAGCACATGGCGGCGTGGTAGAACGTCGGCAAAACGTACTACCTCCCCTAACCCCTCCTTACAAAGGCGGGGAATGCACCGCTGCAGTGAAGCTTTACCTGCGCCCCCCAATCCGCGCTTGTCATGGGCTTTGGACCGTGGTATAAAGAGGCCCTCTCAAAAATCGGACTCCTATGGGAAAATCAACGCGACAAATACATGTTCGGGACCTTGTTATCGGAGGAGGCGCTCCGGTTTCTGTTCAGAGCATGTGCGCGACCCGGACGCAAGACGTGGTTGCTACGATACGTCAGGTCAAGGCTTTGGAGGATGCGGGGGCCGATCTCGTGCGCATCGCGGTCGACAATCCCAAAGACGTTGCTTGTTTGGCCGAGATTCGCAAAATGACGAAGGCTCGCCTTGTCGTGGACTTGCAAGAAAATTTCCGTCTGGCCGAGTCTGTAGCCCCGCACGTGGACAAGATGCGCTACAACCCCGGCCATCTTCATCATTTGGACAAAGACACACCCATCGAGGATAAGGTTACATGGCTCGTGGGCATAGCCAAGAAAAATGGCAATGCCCTGCGCATCGGCGTCAATTGCGGTTCGGTCGCTCCCGATTTTTTGGAACGTTATCCGGGCGATCACGTCAAAGCTATCGTGGAATGCGCGGCCTGGCATTGTGATCTGATGGACGCTTTGGGTTTTGCCAATTTTGTGGTGAGCCTCAAGGATTCGGATCCGAAAAAAGTCGTGGAATGCAATTCTCAATTCTCTCTGCGCCGTCCCGACGTGCCGATACATTTGGGTGTGACCGAGGCGGGGCTTCCGCCCGACGGCGTGATCAAGACGCGCATTGCATTCGAGCCGCTGCTCGCGCGAGGCATTGGCGACACGTTGCGTGTGTCTCTCACGGTGCCCAACGATCAAAAGTCCGAAGAGATTCGCGTGGGTCGTCAAATCATCGAAGACGTGCGCAACAATCGCTTTATCTCGGTTCCGGATTTCGGCAAGGGGCTCAATATTATTTCTTGCCCCTCGTGTTCGCGTGTGGAGAATGGCGCGTTCGTGGAGTTGGCGCAGGCGGTGAAAAAGATGACGGGCTTTGCTCAGAAATACAATTTGACCATCGCGGTCATGGGATGCCGCGTGAATGGACCCGGCGAGACCGACGACGCGGATTTAGGGTTGTGGTGCGGGCCGACAACCGTGACGCTCAAGCAAAAGTCAGAGACTGTCGGGTCGTACAAGTACGACGAGGTGCTGCCGCTCTTGCGAAAAAAATTGGATCAGCTTATCGCCCAGAAGAAGTCGACATGCGAGATATGAAACATTTTCTCGTGAAAGGTTTCATTGGGCTCACTGCATTGCTTGCCCTGGGACTCGTTGCTGCGCCTTCGGGTGATTGCGCCCAAGGAGGGTTTCCTTTTAATATTTTCGGCAGCGGCAGCGGCGACGATGACAATTCCTCGATGCAACTCAACAGCGAGGTTCAGTACGCGACCACGCCCGACGGGTGGAAATTAGCCATCGAGCATGTTTCTTCTCCCTACGGCGCCCAACCAAAACCGCCGGTGATTCTTTGCCACGGTTTGGGTTACAACGGCGATTTCTGGATGCTGTCGCGGCAGGTGAACCTCCCCGCGTATCTCGCAGAAAATGGCTACGATGTGTGGGTGCTTTCGCTGCGCGGCTCCGGGAAGAGTTCCAAGTGGATGTACAAGTTGGCCGAAGTAGGCTTGGAAGCACCCGGCGTCATAGACGGCATCAACGACAAGGATTATGCCTCTGCGGCCATCAAGGGCATTGGCATGTTGTTCAAACTCTCGCAGGCCAAGATGACCAATGCCTCGGCCAATCCTAAATTCATGAATTGGACGTTTGATGATTATGTCAACTTGGACGTACCGACAGCCATCGATCACGTCAAGCAGGCAACAGGCGCACAAGAAGTTTTCTGGGTCGGGCATAGCATGGGAGGCAACGTGATGCTGGCCCATTTGGCCACGAATCAGCGCGATGACTTGCGCGGGGTGGTGACAGTAGGCTCGCAATTGACGATGACCAATGGGCATGTTGTTTCGAGCTATCTGGGCACATTGCAATTTCTGCGCCTTTTGGAATTAAAGGGGGGAGCCGACAGAGAACAGGCGAGGGAACAAGCGAAGATACAGGCCCGCGCGTTGTTGTTCAATCAAGACAACATGGAGTCGGATGTTATCGGTCGTTTGGAAACGGCCGGCACCGATACGCCGTCCATCGGCGTGATGGGGCAGTACATGGAATTATTGGGTTCCGGCCAGTTCAAATCCTCGGACAATCGGTTCAATTACGCCGAGCACGCGCAGAATATCACGGTGCCAATTTTAATGACAGCCGGCGCGAAGGATGCGTTCGTGAACACAAACGACTTAATGTTTTTGCAAGATCACGTATCGTCGCCTGACCGTCAAGCTCTGATATGGGGTCCTCAAATTGGGATGTACCCGTTCGGGCACAACGACTCTCTGATCAGCCGTAGGGCTGCAGTCCAAGTGTATCCAGCAATAGTCCAGTGGCTGGACCAACGATCGGGAGTGCCGTCGCAGCGGAGCTACAGGTCGCCCACCAGCTCAACGCGCTATCAATCCACGCAAGTCGCACCGGATGAAGAAGAAGACAACTCCAATTCCCATCAGAAGCCGATGAAGGCTTTGCCCGCATCAGGTTTTGACTATTAAAAGGAGAATTGCCCATGCCCAAGCAACTCAAGAAAATCAGCAAGGGAAAAATCACGGTATTCAAGATTCAAAATCGCCGGGGGTACGCGGCCATTTGCCTGGAGAATCTCACCGAAGGCCGCACGGTCAACCAGGCGCTAGAGAGAATGGCCAGACCGCTGAAAAGACAAGGTTACTTGCTCGAAGTCTGATCTTTTTTGAATTTCGCGGCTTTCATGGCTTTCTGAATCGCGGGATCTTTCATGAAGGTTTTCCATATCAGGCCCGTGCGGTAATTTTCTATCATGAGAACCATGGGGCCCACATCGATTCCTAAATATTTATTGGAAAACCAGTTCTGCTCCAAATTAAATGCGTCTATGAATCCGTAGCGGCCCCAGACCTGGGGGCCGAGTTTATCTAGCATCAACCGAATTGCGGCCAACGATTCCTCCGGCGTGAACACGATGGAGGAAATCGCCGCCGTCGGCGCGACTGTCCCGTCGTCCACTCCGTAGGGTGCTCCGTAGGCCATGTAACCCGAAGGCCCGTCGCAGGCAGTTAGCCCCCAAAAACCCTCGCGATAGGTACGAAACTTTTTTGCGTTTGCCACGCACCACTTGCGATTGGCCTGCGTGGCCAAAATGGAGTTGGTGAAATAATTCGCCTCTTCGTCCCGAATGTCCCGGAAATCCACGAAGGTCTGCGAGTACTGATGCGTGAACAAAGGTGGGCAGGCGACGAATGTTTCGGTTTCGAATTGAGTGAGCAGGCGTCCCCACTGATACCATGCATCGGCCGGTATCGGGTGCGTGGGCGAGCCAATCGCCAACATATAGATGATCATGAGCTCGCAGTAATCCACCCAACGCGCGTTGAGAAAACCCTCTTCGGGCTGCCAGCCCATGCTCAGCGTTTTGCCCTCGGCCATCATCCATTGCCAATCCACGTTTTTGTATATGTCCTGCGCTAGTGTTGCGATCTCGGTGCCCGGATAATAGTGGGCTGCCGTCAGCATCCCGGCGAGCAAAAGCGCCGTGTCCACCGAAGAAAGTTCGCTCTCGTCCCATCGCCTACCCGACTCGCCGTCCAGAAAATGATAGAAGAACCCATGTTCGCTTTCGGCGTCGTTGCGAAAAAATTTCAGCGTCGCCAGAATCCGCGCCTTGGCAATGTCGTCGCTGATCCAACCGCGCGAAGCTCCCACGCAAAGGCTCGCGAGGCCGAAGCCCGTGGCTGCGGTGCTGGTTATCGGCGTTTTGTCTTTGGTTTTTACGCGGCAAAAATCCTTCACGAGTCCGTTGGCCATATTGCTTTCGTGCAAGAAATATTCAAATGCCGCGCGCTGCACAATGTCCAAGAGTTGGTCGTCGGGGAGACGGTAGGCATCCTTAGGCAGAGGATAGGGTTTGGCCAAAGGCTCGGGAGGCTTGCGCGGCATTTTGGGACCCGGTAGCAGCGTCAGATCGTCCACGTACACTATGCCCTTGGGAATATTGCCCATCTTGGAGCGGAACGTGATGGACAAATTGTCCATGCCTATCCAATCGTCGATTTTATGAAACTCCTTCAGAGGGATGGTGACTTCTTGCCATTGCCCGGCCGGCACTTTGCGGCTTGTGAAACTTTCGCTCCATCTCTTTTGTTCCACCCATTCAAGGTTTTTGAAACCGATCTCGAAGAGGACGGAGGGATTGGACAATGCCACACGAAAGCGCAGGGCCGAGTAATCGCGCATGTCCATGCCGGCTAGGCTGCACCACCATCCGGCTTCTTTGAACTTGCTACCATCTTCCTTGACGTCGAAGGTTAGCCGTAAGACCGTGTTCTTGTCGTTGTAGGCAACTCTGTCGGACAAGAGGAGGCCATCTCGCTTGATCCACGTACCTGAGTTACGTGTGAACTTACCGCCGGGCTCGAAATTATCGAGAATCAAAGGGCGAATGTTTTTGGCGAGGTCCTCGGAAGTTGCGACGATGACAGGCGGCTGAAAGCGAAGACACAACGATAGCAAGCTTACGACGCAAACAGCGAGGACGAAAGCCAGTACTAAGACATATTTTCGCACGAAAGGAATTCTGGATTTCTTTTTTGCCTTTTACAAGCAGATTTGCCAGCATACAGACATAAAAACAAGGGGATTGCCGCCATGACGAAAATTCGCATAGAAACAACGATGGGCAATATTGACGCAGAACTTTTTTCTAAAGACGTGCCTAAGACCGTAGAGAATTTTTTGAAGCTCGCGAAAAAGGGCTATTACGATGGCATCATCTTCCATCGCGTGATACCGGATTTTATGGTGCAGACCGGCGATCCTACGGGCACCGGACGCGGCGGGCCGGGCTATAACTTTGCGGATGAATTTTCTCCAAAGCTAAAGCACGACAAGCCAGGTATTTTTTCGATGGCCAACTCAGGCCCCAACACCAACGGAAGCCAGTTTTTCATCACCGTGGCGCCGACCACATGGCTGGATGGCAAGCACTCGGTGTTCGGGCGCGTGACAGGCGGTATGGAAGTTGTGACCGCGATCTCGAATGTGGTCCGCGGCCCTCAGGACATGCCCAAAACGCCGATATCCATGAAGAAAATCAGCGTGGTGGAGGAGTAAGACGTCGTCAATAAATAACATAGTCAAATATGGATTCCCGCTTAAATACTG
>CAZOWS010000143.1:0-2610 GCA_964583365.1 uncultured Actinomycetota bacterium | reverse complement strand
GATCGGTTGACTTTCCTCTTGCTTTCACTTTTTGTAGAGAGTGCACGGTTCTTTCGTACATTACCGCCATGCTCGCTGCCTCGGACCGCGCGGATTCCAATTCTTCATGCAGTCGCGCGAATTGCACGGAGTTGTCTATCTTGAAACCCTCCCATTGCAGTTGCTGCTGCATTAAACCGAGTTGTCCCTGGGCAAGATCGATCCCCTGCTGACGCATGCCTTTTAGGTCCACAACCACGCCACCGCCCATGCCCCCAAACGACGGCGCAAAGCTAATCACATGATCCGACTGGCGTATTTCGAGCCGGCGCTCGTCGGCTCTTTTCTTGGTCTCAGCCACGATTTTCTGCAAGGCCAAAACAGGCTCTTCGGCGCTTCGCTGTATTTGTTCTACCGTGGCCTTATCTTTCACTTGAGATTTAGGTTGATCCTGATCTTTCATCGCATCGCGTATTAAACGAGCCAGAATTTCAGACATTTTTCCATTGGGGTCATGCTTCACTCCCTCTAGCGTCAACTTTTGCTTGAATGCCGTTTCGTTCAAGGCGTTTAAGGCCGGGCTCAATACAATTCTGATAAGTTCTCGGGTCTGAAGAGTCTGCTCAGGCTTGTCACCCGGCGCTGCGAACAACGCGGCCAATGCGGCAGCATCCTTGTTCACGTTGCCCCTTTGCTGAAACGCAGACTGCAATAATTGCAGAACCGCCACAAGCGTCTGTTTGGATGCATCTTCGTAGGCCCTTTGCTGGTCGATCTGGGCCTCAACAAAATCCATTTCGCCGCGCAGGACCGCGGACACGCCCGTGTCGCCTGGCAAATTTTTCAGATGGCCTATGCGTTCTTGCATCAAGCCTGTCAAAGCGCCTTTGGATTGGTAATACTCCCTTTTAAGAGCAGCGTCCTGCCGAGCGGCTCGTAGATCATTCATCATCTCGTTGATCAGCACGATGGCCTGGGCCATTTCATGGGCCATGAGCAGTGTGTTCTCCTGTAGATCCGGTATTTTCCAACCTGTCACCCAGTGATGCATGGGAATAATCGGTATCGGCGAACCCGGCACAAACGTGAAACTTTGCGCAGATTGCCTTTCTGCTGTTGCCTCTCCCATGCCCAAATTTTCCCTGTACTTTTCATCCGCAAGCGCAATCACACACGCGCGTAACTTCAACGAGGCTATAATATCGTCGAGCGTCGCTCGCACCGACACATTCGCCTTGGCTAACACATCATGCATTTCGGCGCTACCCATCCCATAATTCTCTTTTTCTGTCAGAATCACAATCCGCCCGCGTTGTCCTGCGGGAAGATTCTCGTACTGCTTTCGCATCACATCTTCGGAAGCCAGGAAGAGACCATCGTTGTGCCTCATGCCCAACACAGCTTTGAGCATAGACCGTGATTCCTCCAGCTCATGCTGCGCCTGCCGTACTTGTCTCTCGAGCGATGCGAGCTCCGCTGCCGCGCGCTTTTGCTCCGGACCCGTCGTGGCCAGATCGCTAACTCGCTCAGATAACTTCAACCGTTTATTCATCTGACGTACATGCTGCAACTTTGCCTGCAAATCTTGCCAGCCCTTCAGGGAGGCCATCGCGTAGTCGAGCTTGCGTTTTTCAATTTCTGCCTTTGTCTTTTCCACCCAGGTCTTTCGATAATCCTCGCGGGCTTTATACAGGTCCGGGGGAAGATTTTCGTCTTCGTGTTCAAGGTCGGCGCCCCACTTTTTGATATTGTTCACGTCCCGTATCGCTATCTGATGCCTCTGTTCCAGCGCGGCCAATTCCTTGTTGTTAGCCGAGGATGTGGCAAACTTTGCGATGTCCTCTGCTTGCCAAGGCTCCGTCTTTTCTCCTGCTTGTGGCTTGGCGTCATGCCATTGCTCAAAATGTTTTTTACCATTTCCTATGGCGGCCTCAAACTTTGTCTGCACTTCCTGAAACTTTTTGCCAAGTGCGGCAATCCCATCCTGCATTGGTTTCACATGAAACATCTCGAGTATTTGCTCGTAGGATTGACGGGCCAATAGTCGCACGATGACTTCGCGGTCTTCGCGCTTTACTTCTTGCTGTTCTCCCATCCCCACGGCTTTCGCCCGGAGATAAAGCTGCTCCAGCACTAGTTTAGCACCGCCCGAATCTGCTTTAGCGAGAGCGTCCATATAGCGCTCCAGCGTGGCGCGTTTGAACGACTGAGACAGAGACTTCAATGCCACATCGAAGGCTTTGTCATGAATAAATTGACTCATTCCCGTTTCACTCCCGTTGCTTTTCCTGACCACATCAATAATTTCCTTCGGAAGCAGACCGTATTGGCCAAGAGAACCTATTACCTGATTCAACACGGCTTCGGTGGCATTTTTTTGGGACAACAGCTGTTGCTTTTTGAGACGCAAATCATTCATGTCCGCCAACCTCACCCAGCTTTCTTTCTGGCGAACCTTCTGCATCTCCGACAGCTGGACGTCCAACGCGGCAATTTCCGAGCTCATCAACAATATTGTTTCGCGCGAATGCAAATACATTTGCAGCAATTGCGCGATATGATGATAGAGATCCTGCTCCACCTGCACGAGCTTCTGAACTTCAACATTCGTCTTCATAGCTAGTATTTGTT
>CAZOWS010000142.1:0-5081 GCA_964583365.1 uncultured Actinomycetota bacterium | reverse complement strand
GAGCCGCGCGAGCGATGGAATTGTTTCCATTCCGGATTTAGTTTCGCGAATGCAGCTCGTTCCACCGCGCGCAGAACAGCCTGTTTTCCTTTTTTGACTTTTGCCAACTCTACATCTTCAGGGAATAAATTATCCATCGCGTACAGTGCGATGCCCCCCTGAACATGCGATGAAATTTCTCCGATAAAAATGTTGTCCGCTTTCTTTTCATGGTCGTCCTTCCATTTGTTCTTTTGAAGCATGTTCAGTATGGCTTGCACGACGAGTGCCGAGTGACTCCGCGCGAGAAGTTCATTGCAGGCGAGCGTGCGTAGCTCCGCAGCCTGGACGCCTGGATGATAGTCCAGCAACGAGGACAATTGTTTGGGCGTGTAAAATTGTAAAACCCAGGCATCCAGATCTGCCAGCGCGGACAGCCTATGGCTCAAAAGTTCCGCGCGCGAAGGTTTGAGTGCGGGTGTCAGCATGCACGCGAACGCATGTCTGCGCGATGCGGGTATCTGAAACGGCGCGGCGATGTCCTGATGCTCCAAGAGATCATGCAGCAAGGCCTGCCAGAATATGCTGACTTTCTTAGGGGGAAGTTTGGAGAAAATCTTAAAAAATTCTTCGGTCATATACAACTTGTTGCCGATGCGTCGCACGAGAACAGGAAGATTGTGGGCGTCCAGACCATCGTCTGTCATTGTTTCATCGCGGCGTGGGTAAAAGCCCATCGCGGGTGTTTTTACGCCACTCCGTCTTGAGTCCTTCACGATGCACAATTGTAACTTGTCATTTTTAAGGAGATCCAGCGCGTCCTTAAATGCTTGAAGCAAACCCCGTTTTAGCTCCGGATCTTTTTTTGCATACGGCCTGCCATCCGGAAATAGCCGAGTGAACGCCGATGCCGAATCCTTCAAAAGATTTTGAAAACGCTTGGACTGCAAAACAGTTTGCTCTAGCCGTTTGATCATGATGTCCATAGTTTTCTTAGGAACCGCGCGCACGTGGCCGGCATGTTCTGCCGCGCGAATTTTTGTGTCTATCGAAAGCCAACGGCCTTCGACACTTTTTACCGAGGGCAGCCGCAATGCTCCCACCGGGCCTTCACTCGTCGGCTCAAGCGGCTGAGGTATACCCATCGTGATCTTGGCAGCAGTGCCGATGCGACGATGCGACGCATCATGCAGAGGCGCTAGAGTGGTTTTTATTCCAAACATTTGCATATTGGAAAGTCCTTGCTCCATCCCCGCAAGAAATCTCGCCCGCATCGGAAATATTTTCTGTTTTGCTTCCATTCCGAGTTCGCCTTGGCCTTCGTCGTAAATCAGCAATGAAAGGGTATGCCCATCGGATTCCACCTTTAGTCCGATGACTTTATTGGATTGCATTCCGTTTCCATGAATGAGCGCATTTTTAAATAATTCGATGAGCCCCATCGAGATATTTCCGAGATTAACCTTATAGTTGGTTGCAAAGTCTTGGGCCAATTTCTGAACGACTTGCATCAACGGACTGTGGTAATAATCAAAAATATCTACCCAGGCCATGCTGTCTTCAAAAATAATTCCTTGCCCGGGTTTGATTTTGCCCAATTGCAGGAACTCTTTGAGCGAACGGACAGTTCGCCATGTGCCCTGGCTCTGTAAATATCTTTCTAATGGCGAGGGGACTAGCGGAGAAATATCTTTTTGTGCGTTCCCCAAAGGCGCGACGAGTTTTCCCAATGCTTCTTGGGCTACGAGGACAATCTCGGGGTTTTTATGTTGCAACAACACATGAAGGGAGGACACCGTTTGTGATCGACGCGCGGAGAAGGCGGGTTCTCTGACCGCAATATTCGTCGCTGCCACCATGGCCTCATAAACGAACGCGCTATCTCTATGTTGAAAAAGTGGCAGCACCTCTTTGAGAAAAAAGGGGTCAGACATATGTCCCAATACATTCAACAGCTCCAGCTTGGGCTTCTTTTCCGTTTCGTCTCGATACAGTTCCACGAGGATATCTTTGCAAACCATCGGATCAAAATGACGAATAGAATCGGCAAGCATAAACCGATTCTCTGTGAGATGTTCGGTGCGATAAGCCTCTGCCAGATGCGCTACCATATCCATTCTTTGCGTGCTAGCGACGTTGGCCAATATTTCGCCTCCACCTCCGCCAAAGGGTGAGCCGCTCATGGAAAACAGAGGCCCCAATCTGTTGAGCATTTCAACCATCTCGTTCTCCTTCTCTAGAATCTGCATGGCCTCTGTTCGTGGTTGCGGTCCATACATCAATTCGTCATGGAATACAGCAAGACGTTTCCTCTTTACCTTCAAATCAAGATAGCCCCAGTCCGGACTTTGAAGATAATGTTTCAATACCGTCGGAGATTTTAGATAGGGTTCCCAGCTAAAGCCCTTCAGCGGTATGGTCATCGAGATTTGCGTGCCCAAATGATGGCCATCTGTATCCCACAATGCCTTGGTGGTCCATCGTTCGGCCTTGCCTTGAGCGTAAGCCAGACCTTCCCCATTGCCGGATAGTGCTCCGAATCCTTTGTAAATTTTCTTGGGTCGCAAACCCGGCACATACACGTCTGATCCTTCGTCGCTAAATTGTAACGCTAAGTTATCGCCGCTAAGTTTCCAGGCCATGAACACACCTTTCTCCGAATCCATGTGATTGCCGTAATCCACGCGATCCTTGAGAGATTCAAGAATCACCTTGGAATCTCCGGCACCCAGGCGTGCGACAAAAGATTGGGAAAGCAATTCCAGTTTTTTCGCAACTCCTGCAATGCCCCCGGACATCAATGCCTTTCCGGTTATGTACAAACTGCCCTGAGCGGGCAAGGCACTCGGAGTGCGATCCCATTCTGCTAGATCATTGATTTCATTGCCTTTCTCTTGAGATTGTGTGGGCGCTTCCGTGTCCGTGGAAAATTGGCTATGGGGAGCCAGAACGGACTTATCGCAGTTCCAGACATTTCCCGCTCCTTGAGAAATCACGGGAGCTAAAAGATAACAAAGCGTCGCCCAAAGCCGCAACAAGCGCTTGCACTCTGGTATAATTTTGCAAGGCATGAAACCTCCATAGCAATATAAATTACTATACTGCAATATTTTACAAGTAATTTTAATTTTTGTCAAGGGGGGGCGGAATAGATTTTCGGGACATTTGTTGTTGCATTTTTGCCAATTTGATTTAGTCTTACTGGCTTTCTATAACCTAAGGAGCTAGCGAGCTTTGCCTACCGTTTGGATGGTGGTCGGATTGGGTGTTGCCTACGTGATAGGCTCCATTCCTATGGGCTTTTGGCTTGTCAAGGTTTTGAAGGGTTTGGATATACGGCAGCACGGGAGCGGCAATATCGGCGCTACCAACGTGGGACGTGTTCTCGGCAAGCGCTGGGGTATAGCGGTTTTGATCTTTGATATTGCAAAAGGAGCTGTGCCCGTTGTTTTGGGTAGGCATTATTTTTATTCTTTGCAGGGTAGCAGTGGCTGGATCAGTTCTGATTTGTATTCCACTCTCTGTGGAATCGCTGCGGTTTGCGGGCATAATTGGACCATGTTTCTGGGTTTTAAAGGCGGCAAGGGCGTCGCCACCTCGGCCGGCGCCGTGCTTGGAATGGCTCCCGCGGTGGCGATCCCGAGTATTGTGATTTGGGCCGCCGTGGCGAAAATTTCCGGATACATTTCCGTGGCCTCCATTAGCGGAGCAATAGCATTTTGCGCGCTCACGTTCGTACTAAAAACATCTATGGAAATAAAAATTTTAGGATTTCTTTTGGCGGGGATGATACTCGCCAAACATCGCAGCAATATTCAAAGAATTAGGCAAGGCACGGAACCCAAGATTGGCAAGGGTTACAAGATGGAGGCAGGAAATGTCGTACGATAAAGGTGAAACGCAAGGCTGGCGCATCGGCGTTCTGGGGGATGGCGGCTGGGGCACGACGATAGCGCTGCACCTTCACCGGCGCGGGTATCCGGTGACCCTGTGGGGAGCATTTCCCGACTACGTTGCTTTCGTGCAGCAAAAAAGGGAGAACGTAAAATTTTTGCCCGGAGTGCCGATACCCAGTGGGTTGACAATGACAGCGGATTTGGCTGCGGCTGTGCAGGGTGCGCAATTAGTCGTGTTGGCGGTGCCTTCGCAATTCATGCGCGGGGTGTGCAAGAAGCTCAAGGATTTGGAAGGTGTTGAAACGCGTATTTGGGTCAGCGTTGCGAAGGGGATTGAGCAGCAAACACTGTGCCGCATGAGCGAGGCGATTCGGCAGGAAATGCCTGCGAAGAGATTCTGCGTGCTCTCGGGACCCAGTCACGCGGAAGAAGTTGCGCGATTCATTCCGACTACGGCCGTGATTGCGTCGGAGGACGTTGCTGCGGCGCAAGCCGCGCAGCATGCTTTTTCAAGCGAGTTGTTTCGCATTTACACTAGCTCGGACGTGATTGGTGCGGAGATGGGTGGCGCGCTAAAAAACGTGATGGCGATCGCGGTGGGTATTTCCGATGGCATGGGCTATGGTGATAACACGAAGGCCGCGCTGATGACGCGAGGGTTGGACGAGATCACGCGCTTGGGCATTGCGTTGGGTGCGAAGGCGGAAACATTTGCGGGGTTATCGGGTATGGGGGATTTGATCACGACTTGCGTGAGCCGTCACAGTCGCAATAGGAATTTTGGTGAAATGGTGGGCAAGGGAATGTCCGCAGAAGACGCGTTGAAGCAAACAGAAATGGTGGTGGAGGGAGTGCAGACGACGAAGTCGGCGCATGCCCTGGCAAAGAAGTTGGGAGTGGAAGTCCCGATCATCGAAGAAGTGTACGCTGTTTTGTACGAGCGCAAGAGTCCCGAGAAGGCCGTGCACGATTTATTGAAGCGAGAACCGAAATCAGAAATAGAAAGGTGAAATTGTAACCATGGATGAAACACAGTTGGAACAGACAGGTATTGAGCTGCCGGCGGAATCGGGCGTGGAGAGATTGTTTTACTCTATAGGCGAGGTGAGCGATTTGACGGGCGTGGAGCCTTACGTACTGCGATATTGGGAATCGGAGTTCAAGATCTTGCATCCAACCAAGCGCAGTTCCGGGCAACGGTCCTAT
>CAZOWS010000141.1:0-5557 GCA_964583365.1 uncultured Actinomycetota bacterium | reverse complement strand
CTCCCGCCTGCATATATCTGGCATCCCTGGCCGTCGGTGCGATGTGGCGTTAATACCTGAGGCAAGAGCCCAGTGCGGTAACTCCGCTCGCTGGGATCCGTGGAGGGGACGGTGGGTAACCATCGTTCCTACTCCGACCCCCGAATTACGGTGTCTGTCCCTCGAATTGCGTAAACTGAACCGCATCACCACTGCAATCGAGATGCTCCGAATTAGGGTTTATGGTGTCTGTCCCTCGAATTCCTCGGCGGTCTTGCCAGGCTTTGACTGCGGTAAAAAATTCTTGGGCGTCCTTTTCGGTGTCCCAGCGGGTTTCCCAGACGAATACTTCTTGTTTTGCATCTGCAACTTTTCTCGCGAGAAAAAATCTATCGCCGCCCCAGCCTGCGGCGGCCTCTTTGCCAAAAATCACGCCGATGAATGCCTCGCCTAGCGTATTCTCCTCCAACACGGTCCAGCCCTCGCCCAACTTCGCTCGATGTTTTGCCAGAGAAACCGGCACGGGTTTTTCACCGCTAAAATATTTCTCCGGATGGATGACTTGCTCCGAGGACACGGGGAGATTTTTATACACGCTATCTATATTTTGCCAGGAACTTTTCGCCGCGAAGGCCTGGACGAATTCGAAGCCTGCGTAGTATGGGAAGACGAGATATTCGCGTATTACAGGGGGGACTTTTTGCAGCGACGCGGCGCCGCTGGCCTCGGCCTGCATTTTCCGGCCCAAATCCCTTTGCGTAAAAACCAGCGTGGCATTGCCGGTCAGCGCGATCATCCCGCCCACTAGCGCGTCCCCCTCCACCACGGCGTGAACGGCCAGGCTTTCATCGAACTCCGCGCTTTTGCTCATCAGCTTTTTTTCCAAATTGAAATGCTGATCCTGCAACGCGTGCACCATCTCGTGGCTCAAGATAAATTCGCGCGTGAAGTCCCTTTGCAGCATCGCCTCCATCAGGGGAATGACGGGCCCTACGGGCAATGGCTTGCTGGAAATATACAGCTTTTTGGTGAACGGATCGTAGAAGCCGGCGGCCTGATCCACCATCAAATTTAGGATTTCGTCGTAGAGATGAAAGCCTTCGGGAATAGTGTCGAGATGGCGGAATATGCTTTGCCAGGCATCCCATTTTTCCCTCGGCATGTCGCGCAGGGCAAGCGCGGTGAGCACCGCGCGCGTCTGGGCTTCATCCACGAGCTCATAATCCAGTGTGTGCAGAAAAGGTAGTCCGCGCGCCTGGGACGTCTTCTCTTCTATGGAGGCCAATTTGTCGGCGCTGAGTTTTCCGGACTGGACTATCTGATAGGCACAACCGTTTTCCAAAGCACATAGCAACAATATGGTGGCCCAACCCATGGAACGCATCATCAGCGATAGCGCCCGATGTGACTGGAGTCGGTTCCCTTGTCCATGGAAGCCCCTTTTCCCTGATCGCGGCTGTCCATGACCAAGTCGTAGTACAAGGATTCGCATCCGGACAGAAAGAGCAGGGCCATGAGCCCGGCGAGAATTTTTTTCATCCTTGGACAAACATCCGAATCGCGACAACGAACAATAGCCCCGCAAACACGCGCCGCAATAAAATCGGCGACACGGAACCGGACAGCCAGGACCCCAGCAATCCACCCACGATCGCGAACCCCGAGCAGATCAGAAAAAGTTTCATGTCCACGCGGCCGGCAGTCCCATGCAGAATGGTCCCGGCTATGGCCGTAGGAATGATAATGGCCAGCGACGTGGCGACAGCGCTGTGCATGTCCTTACCCAGGAGCAAGGTCAGAATGGGAACCATCAGCAATCCTCCGCCAACGCCCAACAAACCGCTCAAAACCCCCGAAAGAAAAATGCCGAACAAAGCTAGCAGGTTGACCATAAAGTTTTGCTAAGATAGCATCCGAAAATTATGGCGTCAACGCTCAAGTCCCCTACTCCAAAGCCTCCGATTACGCTGATCTTAGGACCCATCAAGAGCGGCAAGACATCGTGGATGCTCGAACGCTTCACGAAGGAAACGCTGTTGATCGTTCCTTCCCGGAGCGAGTTGCATCGCGTGCAAAGCGCACTGGCCTCTCGCGGCAAAGCCTTTTTCTCCGACGGCATTCACACCTTCGAGAGTATTTCCCATAAAATTCTTTCTGACTACGGCATATTCCCGCCCATTGTGGACGACGCGCGGCGCCTTTGGCTGCTGCGAAGGATTCTGGCCGGCATGGAGAAAAATCAGGAGCTGCGCTTTTTAAAAGGCGTGGGAGACAATGCCGGGTATTTGAACGCGCTGGCCGACTTCGTCAAGGAGCTTAAGCACGCCGAGATTTTTTACACCAAATTGGAGGAAGGATTGCGCCGGAAGGGGCCGGACCCCAAGGATGCGGAGATACTGGAACTTTTTGCGCGCTATCAAAAAAGCTTGAACGAGCGCAATGCGTTCGACCGCGAAGGATTGCTCTGGCAGGCCAAGACGCTTTTGGAGCGCGGAGCCACATGCGCGGGTCAGCAACGCCTGATGGTGGACGGTTTCGACTCGTTCACGCCCACGCAGCTCGGTTTCCTTAGGGGCCTCGCGGCAACCATGGAGCACACAACCCTATCGCTGACGATGGAGAAAAATTCCCAGCGCGCACGGATATTCACGCATTGCGAGCGAACGCGCACGCAACTTCACGAACATTTTTCGATAAAGGAAGAATGGCTGACGGGGGGAAATAGGGACATACCCCCATTTAGCCTTTCAAATGGGGAGTGTGTCCCTATTTCCCCCCGTGGCAGGATCACCCTCCACGAATTCCCCACCCTAGCCGCCGAAACCAACTCCTGCGCCGCGCAAATTAAACGACTGCTCTATGAAAACGCCAACAACCTCGCGCCCAAAGACATCGCCGTCTGCGTACGGCACAAAAAACTTTTCGAGGCGCCGCTAGCCGCCGCATTTGCTTTGCATGGCTTGCCATTCCAAGCCAATCGCCTGCGCCGCATTGCGCAAACACCCGTGTATCATTTCCTCTCCGCCCTGATACGCGCGCATGCCACGCAAGAGTTGCAAGATCTCTTGATTTTCTTGCGCTCGCCGATGATTGCTGAGGGTCTGAGACAAAAGGGATTGCCAGCCGCCGATTGGATCGCGCGAGCGTTCGCCGAAAGCAATATTACAGCGCTGTCCGGCGACTGGAAAACCCGACTGCGCTCGGCGATAAAAAATAGAATCCCCCATCACGCTACGGACTTGGACACACTGCCGGAAAAATTCGAGCACTTGATTCAGGATCTATCTGTCTGGCCGGCCAAACAATCGGCGCATGCGCATCGTGACAGTCTCATCCAGTGCCTGTCCACCTGGTGCGTCACGCAGGAAGAACAACCCGGACAATCCGATCAATGGAATGCATTTTGGAACATGGTGGACGCCACCACGGCATTTCAAGCCGCGTGGGATAGCCCCCCAGATGGGCTTTCAAAAGATCTGACGCTTGCCGAATGGTGGCAAGACATGCTGCCCTTCGCGCAGGAAACCAATGTGCGTGAAACATCGGGCCAAGAAGGCATAGAAATTCTCGAGGCGCATGAAATGCGCGGTGCTTCGTTCCGCACGGTCTTTCTTCTCGGCTTGAACGAAAATATTTTCCCGTCTGTCGGCGTAGGGCCCTCGCTGCACACCACCGCGGAACGAAGACGAATGATAGAGGCAGGCTTGGACATTCAAGACAAAGGCGATATGGAAGCGCGGCGCGCGCAGGAGGCATTCCTTTTTCATGAAGTTCTTAGCGCTGCCAAGGAAGCGCTTTATGTCAGTTGGCACAAAAGTAATCCCGAGAGCAAGGAATGCCTGCGTTCCCCGTTTTTTATGGAATTGGAAAAACTTGCGCCCAAAGAAACCCGTGTGCCCCTCGTGGGGCCTGATGCATGGGCATGCCCGCAAGATGCATTCGGCGCCATGGCATTGTCGCTATTCGGATCGCGATCGAGCCGCTCCAAATATGCTGGGCGCTTCGACCCCTCGCGTGTCGAACAACTCAAGCGGCGCGCGAGCATCGAGCGCTCTCGGGATCGACGCATGGGTTTCTCCGTCTGGGATGCGCAGATGAAGGATGCCAAGCTGGTCGCGGAGATCCATAACGCGCTGGGATTCGGCGCGATCACGAGCGCCAGCAAACTCAACGAATACGCGAGCTGCCCGTTTCGATTTTTCTCGCGCTACGCGCTCGGCATTGACCCCGAAAAACCTTTCGCCACTGAAATTTCGCGAAGGCAGTGCGGCATTTTACTCCACGAGATCCTTTGGAAGCTGTATCACGGGCATTTTCAAACGCAGCAACACGAGAATGTGCAAACGGCCTTCGCGGCCATGAAGGTGGATCTTCCCGCCATCGCCGCCGAGACTTTTAACACGTTCGAGAAAGAATACGGAATTTTGCGTCAGGGCATTTGGACTTGGGAAAAGAATCGTATGCTACTGCAATTGCAAATCTTTTTAAATCGCGACCAAATGGAATTACAAAAAAGTCCCGCGCGCTCTCCGTCTTTTTTTGAGCTGGCCTTCGGCATGCCCGGCAACGGCGATGGCAGCGATCCTTCTTCGCAAAGCCAGCCTGTTAGGCTGTCGGATGGCGCACATGCATTGAAACTTCGCGGTAAAATTGACCGCGTGGACATGGAGCAATTCACGGGCGTGGACGGCAAGCCAAAAACAGGATTTTGGGTGCTGGATTATAAAAGCGGCCCACAAAGTGCAAGTAGACCCGATATTGCCAAGGGAAAAAAACTGCAATTGCCACTGTATCTTCTCAGCGCAGAACAGGTGCTCGAAAAAGGGGGGAACCATGCGTTTCCCGCAGGAGCGACCCTGCTAACCACCTGGCCGTACAAAATGCAGAAAAATTTTTGTAAGGACAAGAAAGGGCTCGCGGCGGGTCGATGGGACGACCCGGAATGGGAAGAAATTCTCGAGCAGTCCAGGGCCTGGGTTTTTCGCCACGCGCAAGGCATATCCGAAGGACGATTCACGCCCACTCCATCTTGCGGCAAATGCGTGACGGATTGCGCGTATCGCAGCGTATGCCGATTCGACGAGCGGCGCATCGAGCATAAGTTGGGCGCGCAGCAGCAGACGACGTCCGAGGAGCCCGAGGATGATTAAGACCACAGGACTTTGTGTCAACGCGGGCGCCGGATCCGGAAAGACACGCATGCTCGTGGAAAAATACATCGAAATCCTCGATCACGCGCAAGGCGACCCCGCGCGCATCGTCGCAATCACGTTCACGGATAAAGCCGCGGCAGAGATGAAAACCCGCATCCGCGCGTCGCTCGAAGAAAAGGGGCGCGACACAACAGCGTTGGCCGACGCGCGCATCAGCACGATTCACGGTTTTTGCACGCGGCTTCTCCGCCAGCATCCCGTGGAAGCCTCCGTGGATCCCTCTTTCAAAGTATTGGATCAAGTGCAGGCTGGTTTGCTTTTGCAAAAGACCATTCGCGCAAGTTGGACGGATTGGATGGAGAATAAAAATGCGACGGTAGTTACGTGCCTCGAAGATTTTTCCGCGGACGCGTTGATGGACATAC
>CAZOWS010000140.1:0-21088 GCA_964583365.1 uncultured Actinomycetota bacterium | reverse complement strand
GTGCTCGACACCATCATCACGCTGGCTCCGTTGTTGGGGCTGCTTGGAACCGTGACAGGTATGATTCACGCGTTCGGTTTGTTGGGCGGCAAGGAGCTGGAGGCCCCGAGCGTGATCACGGGCGGCATTGCCGAGGCTTTGATCGCGACCGCGTTTGGTCTGGGCATCGCGATTTTGTCGCTGATTCCGTTTAATTATCTCAACGCGCGCTTGGAAGAGGCGCGCCATGAGATCGAGGATGCGTCGAACAATCTGGAACTATTATTGGTTAAACCCCCGAGAGAGAATGCGAATATCGTTGCCGGCCAATAGGCGAAAAGCCCGAATCGAAATTGTTCCGCTCATCGACATTGTTTTTTTTCTATTGGCCACGTTCGTGATGGTCTCGATGTCGATGGTAAAAAATTTGAGCGTGCCGGTAAAATTGCCGTCGGCCACTACGGCTGCGCCTGCTGAACGCAAGTCGTTTACGACAATCACGGTTACCGAGAGCGGGGATTGCTATTTTGACAAAGAAAAAATTTCGATAGAGGAAATACGCGACCGGCTCAAAGCTTGTAAACTCGCGGATCCGGACTTGAAGGTTTTTATCAACGGCGATGAACACGCTCCTTTTGGCCAGGCCGTGCGAGTTTTAGATGAGGTGCGATCGCTGGGCATTACCAAGGTAGCGATTCAGACGAAAAGCAAATGAACGACACATTGTATAACCCTAACATCACAGCGGGTCCTGTCGCGGTGCAGCCCATTGAAATTACAGTCCGCACCCATCCCCATCGACGCTCTGTAATATCCTGGCTTTGGCATCTAACGAAAGCCCCCGTGTACATTACTCCTTCGGGCCTGCGGACTGTAATTTCAATGGGCGCCCGCCCCGCGCCACCCGCTGTGTGTGGACCTGACATTGACATGAAAGACGTCAACGACATGAAAATGAAAGTCTACGACGATACCGCTCGTCGTCGTAAAGACCGCGCGACCGGCTTTGCCGCGTCTTTTCTGCTGCATGTTTTTTGTTTTGCGGCTGGCGGAGTTTTGTTGGTCAAGCCCATCGAGTATGGCGTGCAAACGGGCAGCGGCGGATGCGAGGTGAATCTTGTTGCGGCACCCTTGGATGTTGCTTCCCAGCCAGTTCCTCCAATGGCGGAGCTAAAGCCGGTGGAGAAGGAAGCGAGTATCCAAGATCCGGATCCGATGCCGATTTTTCAACAGAAGGCAGAGAATGACAAGCCGGTCGTCATGAACAAAAATGTTCAAACCGGTGTGGGCCTGGCTTTCAAAGGTGACGGCAGTTCTCCGGTCCCGGGTAAAGACGCGACCACGATGCATTCTTCGGGTGGGGCGATCGGGGAGGCGAAGGCGGATTATTTTCGTAACCCGCCGCCCGTGTATCCCTCGGTAGCGCGACAGCGTGGATGGGAGGGAACGGTGATGCTGCTTGTGCGCGTGAGCGATAAAGGCATTCCAGAAAACGTGACCGTGGATCAGAGTTCGGGTTTTTCGATATTGGATGAGGCGGCTCTCAAGGCTGTTCGCAAATGGATTTTCTCACCCGCTCAGCTAGGCGGCATCGCGCTCAGCTCCGAAGTAAAAATCCCCATACGATTTCAGTTGAAGGGGTAGCCTTTACGTTGATATTAAGCTGCTTCACTTAAAACACGATCAATCATAAGTTGGCGGTAACTATCTTGTTTCCTATTCAAATCATTTAGAGCTTTAATCGTTATTAATGTGCCCTCAACCCCTCCCCCTAAAAAAATTGCATTACCAGATTCAGGAAGCTTATCTCCCACCAAAACATTGTTAAATTTAGCCTTCTTCTCAACAACCAAGAAATCGTTTACATCATTTCCAATAGTAATAACATCAAAAGAAGTTATCCCTGGATCGATCTCTTTCAGCAATGTCATGAGCCATTCATAAGAAACAGCTTTGCTAGACATGCGTATGTAAATGTATGCATAATTAGGATTTAAGGTTGTTGTTTTAGCTATTTCGCATGACATACCCAAATGTTTTATAGATAAAGACAACTGCTCTGCAATCTTGCCAACATGATTTTTCTCAACCTGGATCGTTCCATAATCATCCTTTCCGTCACGATTCAAAAAAGAAATCGATACACCTAAATCTTGCCGAATCCGTTCCATATGCTGAAAAAGATGAGTTTTAACATCATCTCCTTTAGGCCTAAGGTCCATTATAATATTTTCTTTATCAATCAAATCATCAACATCGTCTCTGTCAAAAGAAAACCCAACACTCTCTTTCCCGTGTATTTGGGTAGCTACTTCATGGATATCACGGATTATAAGCTGCCCATCTCTTAGTGAAATTCCCAATATATTATTCAATAAATAAGGGTACTCAAGATATATTCTTCTTAATACAACCCTATAAACAAAAGCACAACTAGGCGACGCTGTTGAAAACATAATTTTTCTTCCTGAAGTAAGGTATTTTATTACTTCATAATAAATATCATCTCTAGCCACATCTTCATAATCCTCTAAAAGTGTTCCATTGATATCTAGAAACAAGGCTTTGTTATCACTGCTATGAGTTTCAAGCAATCCTTGCATTTGAGTTTCAATGAATGCTTTTCTTTTACGAGAGAGTTTTCCGGCAATGAGAGGTGTGTCGCTTTTATCTATAGTATACATATTCCACAACACACGAAGATCGCCGATTATTTCAGCGCGAATACCAAGAACATATGTTATAAAATGTTTGCCTTGATCTGTTAGCACAACATTATCCCGATCAAGAGCCAATAATCTATCTTGCACAGCCACATTAATAGCAGCCTCCCATCTTTTACGAACAAGATCGCTAGCTACTGAATAGTTGCTAATTATTGGAGAATAAACTTGTTCTTCTAAAATAATTTTTATTAGCTTCTCTCTATCTAAAGGCTCTCCTGCATCAAGCATAATCTTTAACAATATGTTCACTCTAAAATTTAGCACATAATCAACCCCTTCGTTGTGTAAGCTTTCCATTGTCAAACAACAATCAGAAAGCAAAGGGTGAAAAGCAGAAAAATCTTCTTCAGAAACAATTAAATATGGAATATCTTGCATAATTGCACTAGGAACGGAAGATAATAAATCCAAAGAAATAGTTCCTTTATCTAAATATTCATCTAACATTTCTTGGATTTTTGCTTCTGTGTTCTCAAAAAAGTGAATGGCGCCGATGTTATAATCATCTTTCAAAATGTTCTGCAATTCCTTCCATCTTTCTGTCTTTTCCAAGCTGGATTGAAGTTTGTGACGAGCCGCAACGGATAAAGCCCTGTAATCAACCGCTATCACCAAATCGATGTCTGGTTTCATTTTTAATTTCAATTTATTTAAGGTAATTTTACCGTCTTTATATTCCAAAAGGGATTGATAAATCCTCTCTCTAATGTCTACGTTTCCGTAAAAAGGAAATCCCGTTCCATAAACACCTTTAATGCCAGGGACCGACCCTACTAATCGAGCAATTTCACCAATTTTCTTTCTGAAACTCTTAAATAATTCCTCATCGCGCAACATATCTCCGAAAAATTTATCTGTTTTAATAAAAAACATGTAACTTTCAGGATGATTTTTTTCCAGCAAACTTCGAGCTAAGCCATAATACTCACGTTCATTAAATTCAGGGATCTGCATTCTTTTTTTTAATCCATATAGTTTGCTCGCTAATTTTAATAGATGCCTATCCTTTAAATTACTCTTTGGGGCCAAACAACTATTGGAAGATGTTATCTCTGCAAAGCTAGGAAGAGGAAAGTTAATTAATAGAACGACATGAATTACAAATAATAATTTAATAATATAATGTGTTTTATTTTTCATAAATATCGCTCTATTTTATAGCGCAACGGCCGTTGCCGCTTCTGCGGTTGCGGTGCCATTTCCGAAGTTCATGCGCAGATTATGTATTCGTTGGCGGCGTCTTCTATCCAGCCATTGCGGCCAGCGGCTGCTGAATTCTTGCAGCGATGGTAACGTTGCATCCTTCCCTTGTTTTCTGATCAGTGTTTCGGCTTTGCTTCCGAGTGTGGGGTCGCCCAGTATTTGTATCAACGCGCGCAAGGAGTCATGGCTCAATTTCTTCTTTTGCGATAAAGAAATATCCATTAGCGAATCCAAAACAGTACGAACTTTCGCAAGACGTCCAAGCTTGTAGGCCGGCATGACGCGGACAAGCGCCGGGATGGCTTCCGGATTGCCCGTGGATTTTAGCGCAATCATTGCTTTTAGGCGTACTGCCTCAATGGGGTCGTTTTCCAGGACCCAAACCAGGTACGGATACGCAGGGGAATATTTTAAGTCGCCTAGTTCTTTGACCGCATTGAGAACCAGCGCCGTATTCGGGTTATCCAATTCCGCCAAGAGCGAAGTTACAAGAGGGGGATGCCCATCGAGGGCGAAGGGTAGAGGTTGCCGGCTTTTAGCAAGCACCTTTACCGCATGGCGATAGAGGGCAATAAAGGGATAAAAAGGTATGTAATACCATGGACCCAAAGCAACTTCTTTAGGCAGGAAGGACCCCTTGCGCGTCGAACCCCAATTGTAGCCTATGGTGAAAGAAGGTGAAGAAATGGATTCCACGATCGGCTTGTACTGCGGCGGCACCCAGTTGGCCACGGCAATATGTTTAAGTTCGGATGGCACGCGCAGGGCCAGCCACGTTTCATGGTATTTTTGATTGATGCGCTCGTCTCTTTTCTCGCGCAACTTCCTCTCTTTTTGGAAATTTCTCCTGATTTCTTGCAATGCGGGTTCGAGTGGTTCTCCCGGATCCCTTTTCGAAGCCTTGATTGCGATGGCTTCTTCCAGGCCTTGCAAGCAAGCCAATTGCATGGATAAAGCGAATTGCCGTGTTCGCGTGAACACTCTGCCTCGAATCAGAGACAATACGTCCGCAGCGAGCCAGCGTGACAAATAAATCAGCGTACCCGGCAGCATTATCGTTGCTTTCAACGGGTACCAATAATGGAATAGGACGAACGCGCAGGCAAGGTAGCTGATACGGAATATCGCCCTCCATGTCTTGTTCTGAGGTAGACAGTATTTCCCAAACACGACCGTAGCGGTCAAGATGACTCCCCAAAAGGGAACGGATAGCGCGCCGCCTAGAGGAAGCCACTGGTCTAATTTCGCAAGGAATTCGACGGTCAAGAAGCCGTTTATCATCTCTGCCCCATAGGATATCAGGACAAGAAGCTTGTTGACCCCGCGAGCCGCAAATACCTGGGCAAGATAGTCGGCTATCACGGCCAGATACGCGTACCACAGTATCGATGTTCGAATTCCTGTGTAGTGGCTGAGTAAATAAAATGGCACCGACAACAGCATGGCGATACCTAGGTGATACGCAGTATTTCCTACACCTTTTAGCAGCCCCGTAGAAATTGTCTCTTGCTTAAACTTCTTAGCAGCATCACGCTTGGTTTGATCCGCTCGCTTCTTTGCTTTTTGTTTTGCCTTCATGAGCATTTTTATCTGTTGTTTCGTGCTTATCGCTTTCTGCGCTTTGGATGGGGAGATCAAGGCAACGCCCGTATCCACTTGTCCCTTGGCGGCGAGAAATCTCAAGACATTTTCGGGAAGCAGGACAAGCATGTCCCGAACTCTGGGCGTCAGCAGGCGTTGGCATGCATCCAGTATTCTGATCCACGCCGTTTTTGGTTTGGGCCCTCTTTTTCCTCCCTCGTCCGCAACATTCGTCTCCGGGGCCGACGTTGTCGCTGCCGCATGTGCGAGGGCTTCTGTGAGCAAGCTATTCTGTAAAGACAGCAAGCTTTGCCCGTGGCGGAGTACGGCTTCGTCCAAAGACGAGAATCGTTTTGCAAGGCTCGGGCTTTCCTTACTGAAGAGAGATGGTCGCCTGGAGTCCGCGCGAAGATTTTCAAGTACCCGTTGTTCCATGAGCTGCCACGTTGCCGCATTGTATTGCTCCGACAAGACATTGGGCTGGGACCGAAGCACCTGTATTGTTTGCCCCGTGAGACGGTCCAGGTTGGATGTCGAGTTTCTCAATTGATACAGGAGCATCTCTCGATCCGTATCGGACAATCGCGAAAAAAATCTTGCTCGGAAAATCAGCAGATGTAGCAATGCTTCGTCCTGCGGAATGGGAGAATGCGTTGCCTGCATGTGCAGCCGGAACAGCTCGGAGTAGAGGCGAAGAGAGCGGAGAACGCTTCCGGTGTTTTCCCCCACAACATCTACCCAATACAAGGTGCCCGGTTTTCGCGTGTCAAAATAGGGGGCTTGCCGGGGAAACCGAACGACGATGGGTAGCATAGACGGTGATAAAAATGGGTATGCGCGCGTGATGCTCAAAATGGTGTCGAGAATCAAACCGCCTGGGATTTCACTTCTGGTCACGAACATGATTTCGCCCGATCGTTCGCCTATCTTCCATTTCACTTTCAAATGAATATGCCCGGCGCCTGGAATTCCAGGGAATTGATGTTCGCGTAGAATTTCTATCTCCTGCAGAGCGACCCCGGCTTCTTCCAGGGTGCTTGCAAGATTTTCCAGCCATGGTATCCATCTCTTCTGCCAGAAGGCCGAGATGCCGGGCCCCGCGATCAGACGCGCGCCGGAGTGCGTGGTCAGCGTTTTGGCCAGAGGCTTGGAAACAGCCAGCCATCTGGCTGCGTATCGAAGAAAGCGTTCTAAGCGTGGGATTTCAGGGGCAGCCAATTCTTGGCCCGCGATGAGCCGAACAGTGGGTAGATTTTTTTTGTCTTCTTCAAATGCCGAGGGTGGCGCAAGCGCCGATGCGGGCACACAATCAGATTCCAGAATCAGCGCGACACAAAGTGTCGCGACGATTGCACGCAGTCCGAGTGCTCGGCCCATACGCAATATCATAGCGCAATGTCCTCTCTTCTCGATGTGAGTATAGCATCTAATATGCGATATGTCAATGGTTTGAGAAATAAATTTGCCTCATTCATGAGGCAAATCCAGCAAGCAACTTTGCCCGATAAATTGGGCAACTACAAATCTGAGGAGATTTTATGCTGCCCAGTTGACTAGGACGTCGCGGCTTTTTAATTCGGTCAGGTGATTGACTTGTGAGGCTGTTGCGGCCATAGGAGATAAATGATCGCCGGAGGTGGCTAGTATGGCATTTAATTCTGCGTCGGTGTAGCCCGCCGCCACAAAATCGGCGCGATGAATTTTTATCATTTCCTTGTATTGCATCGTGAAGAGACCTTGCAAAAGGGTCAGAATTTCGCTCATGCGCGTGCCGGGTTCTACCGTAAGATGACGAATCCTGTCTGCTGGTCCGCGCAGGACGATGGATTTGTCGAATGCCGCTACAAAATTGGTGACTTCGTAGGCTTCATCCGGATTCTCTACGTAGGCTTTCCAGATATTGTCGCCAATTGTCTCCAGGCCCAGATCCGCCGCCAACTCTTCACGGAATTTTGATACGACATCGCTCACGTTTATGGTGGGGGCAGAGGGGTTCGATCTGTCCAATGCTTGCAGGATATGAATTTTCCCCTCTTTTGAGTGCCGCGCTTGGGGATCGTAGAACCAATTTTTGTCGATGAAATTTCCTCTGGCTAAGCGGGTCGCGCTGTCTTTGGGGTCTTCGCCTACAGGGGTGATCACGAGATAGCGCATTCCCGCTTTCAATTCTTTTTCGATGATTGCCGCCGTCGTTGGGTCCGCAAAATCGCGCTCGATTTGGTCTATGGTCACGGCTTTCGCGTTGATCTTATCTTTATTTTTCTGGGCCAATTGCCGGCCAAATTCTCCCAGCAACTTGACATATCCGTTATCGCCAGCGGATACGAATCTCGCTGCGAGCATAGCCGCTTCGTTGATCCAGGCGACATGATCGGCGACTTGTTCGGCTGTGGAGTCCATGCTTTTCCGTAATGGCAATGTTTTGAGTCCTAGCTCTTCCCAAAGCTTTGCAAGCGTTGCAGATTGCCACGGCGTTGAAACAGTTTTGCCATTTTGCTCGCACTCAAAATAGAGGGTATTTGCATCACCACCGCGACGTATGCGAGGAGAATCATGTTGAATAATGTCTTGCACGTGTTGGGTATATCGAGGCAACTCGTCCAGGTAGGGTGGCGCAACGGGTTTTTTACTAGATTTTTTAACGATAAGCCAGAGATCCAACAATTTAAAGTTTTCATAATCCTCGACGGTTTTAATGCCTAGCAAGGCTAGATACTGATCATACTCCTGATCGCTGCCGCGCCGTTCGGTGGGGATGACAACGGAAAACGTAGGGCCATCAATGCCATCGAAAAAGAGTTCCAGTGCGTCCGGTAGTTCTGTGGGGAAATCGCTTTCCGATCCGGGAATTTGTTTTAGCTTGATTTTATTTGGAATGGAGGTGTTGAGGGCTCTAAAATAATCATTAAACTCGCGAACCAAGGTTGGCAGTGGCCTTCCATCCACTATGCCGCGTCTCAACCGCTTCAGTGTCGTGAACAAAGCATCGCTAAGTCGTATGTCAAGTCCCTGTTTCGCTAACAACCGACTAAAACGTGATGGCGTCGCAACTGTGTCAGTAGCGGCAACAGCCAATGGCAAAGTGAAAGTGGCATCGCAGAAAATAAAGCTAAGGGATAACAAAGCAGCTAAGATACGGTTCAGTGGCGCTTTCATGCTCACAGTATAAACAATAATATGCACTTTGTCAAGGGGCCGCGGCGCGTCTATAATGTCGCAAAGCAATTCTCTCGATGAAAAATAAAAAAAAGACAATTGGAATCCTCACTGGCGGCGGTGACTGTCCTGGGCTCAACGCCGTGATTCGCGCGGTTGCGAAGTCGGCGCGTCAGTCGGGGTGGGGCGTGATCGGCGTATTCGACGGATTTGTGGGTCTGCGCGAAGGGCGTTGCCGCGAATTAGTGTCGGCCGACTTGTCCAATATCCTAACGCGCGGTGGCACGATTCTGGGAACGTCCAACAAAGACAACCCTTTTGCCGTGTTCGACGCGCGAGGTAAAACGCATGACCGCTCGGACAGGATTCTTGCGAATATTCGAAAATGGGGTTGGGATTGTTTGATCACGATAGGCGGAGATGGCACACAGAGCATCGCCATGCGGCTAGCGAAGATGGGCGTGCGCGTGATCGGAGTGCCCAAGACCATAGACAACGATTTGGCGCAAACCGACGTGACGTTTGGTTTTAACACAGCCGTAACAACGGCGACTGAGGCGATAGATAAATTGCATACGACCGCCCAATCGCATCATCGCGTGATGATCGTGGAGGTGATGGGACGCTACGCGGGGTGGCTGGCTCTGCATTCTGGGGTTGCCGGAGGAGGGGACATTATCCTCATACCGGAAATCCCTTTTGGTGTGGATGCGATCGTGTCTGCTATTCATCGTCGCCGCCTGCGAGGCAGGGCATTCAGCATTATTGTTGTGGCCGAAGGCGCAAAGGCAAAAGGCGGTGAACTCGTCGTGAAACAAGTTGTCTCCGGAAGCTACGACCCCGTGCGCCTTGGAGGCATTGGAAACTGGCTGGCGCAACAATTGGAGGGAAAAGTTCCGGCCGAGATCCGCGTTACCGTTCTAGGTCACGTGGTGCGCGGCGGGGTTCCCACGCCTTTTGATCGAATCCTAGCCACGCGTTTTGGGACGCACGCATTTCATTTGGTGAAGCACAATCTAGTGGGACGCATGGTGGCTCTGCATGGCGCTGATGTCGTTTCCGTGCCATTGTCCAAAGCTGTTTCACATTTGAAATTAATTCCCCAAGATCATCCGTTGATACGCACCGCGCGCGCCGTGGGCACTTCTTTTGGCGACCGATAAATTAAAAACCAGCTTGCACAATTCGCGGGAATTTGGATTCCAAGAGCTCAGTTGACGCAGCGGAGTTTTTCGCTCAAAATCCCTACCCAATCATTGAGGAGGCAAGGCCATGGCCAAAACCCCGAAGTCAGCGAATCAAGATCAGACGGAGCTCGGCACCAAGAAGTCCATTATCGAATACCGCACATCCAAGGACAATTCCACGTTGTTTGGAGTTTTGAGCGAGATCGAACGCTCGATTGCGGACATGACGCGCATTTTTGCGGAGCTTCCATCCAGCGGGAGATTGGACGTGGGGGGCAAGGAAAAGTTGACGACGCGCCAGACGGAAGTGCTCGGCATCATCGCGCAGTCGCAGCGCCGTGCGGATGAAATCGTGCGGTTGATCAAACAAGGAGGGAAGTCATCCTAACGAGATCTTTCGTCTGCGGACTCAGGATGACAGATATCCGAGCATGACCATGTCAGATTATCAACCGCAATCTCTGGAAGCTAAGTGGCAGAAGCATTGGGCCGACTCGGGTCTTTTTCGTACGGACCCCAAGAGTCCCAAGCCCAAATACTATTGCCTGATGATGTTTCCTTATCCCTCGGCCGCGCTGCACGTGGGGCATGGCCGCAATTACATTATCGGCGACGTTGTCGCGCGCTACAAAATGATGAAGGGCTTCAACGTACTCTGCCCGATGGGTTGGGATGCCTTCGGTCTGCCCGCCGAGAATGCAGCGATCAAAAGCGGCGTGCATCCGCGCATAAGCACATTAAAAAATATCGAAACGATGAAGCTCCAGCTCTACGGTTGGGGCGTTTGCTACGACTGGCACCGCGAGGTCACGGCCTGCCTGCCCGATTATTACAAATGGAGCCAATGGGTATTTTTGCAACTCTTCAAGGCGGGCCTGGCCTATCGCAAAAATGGCGCCGTGAATTGGTGTCCTTCTTGCCAAACCGTGTTGGCCAACGAGCAGGTGATTGACAATCATTGCGAGCGCTGTGACTCGGCAGTCCAAGAGAAGGACCTCGAGCAGTGGTATTTTAAAATCACCGCGTACGCCGAAAAATTATTGAAGGACATGGATTTGCTAGAGCATTGGCCCGAGCGCGTGAAGGTGATGCAGCGCAATTGGATTGGGAAAAGCGAGGGGACGCTTATTGATTTTAAGGTGGACGGATCCGGAGAAACAATCTCCTGCTTCACGACGCGCGTGGACACGATTTATGGGGCCACGTACATGGTGTTGGCGCCCGAGCATCCTATGGTGAAGAAGCTCGTGGCCGGGACCGCGCAGGAAAAAGCCGTGCTCGCGTTCGCGGCCGAAGTTGCCAAGGAGGACAAAATCGAGCGTGTATCGGCCAACAGGGAAAAGAGGGGAGTGTTCACGGGGCATTTTGTCATCAACCCGTTCAATGGAGAAAAAATCCCTCTTTGGATAGCCGACTATGTCTTGATGAATTACGGCACCGGCGCAGTGATGGCCGTGCCCACGCACGATCAACGCGATTTTCTTTTTGCGAAGCGCTATGGCTTGGCGATGCGCGTGGTCATTGCGAGGAGCGAAGGGACGAAGCAATCCGGTGGGGACAATGAGATTGCTGCGGATGCTGCGCATCCTCGCAATGACGCTATGTCCTCGACGACCGAGGCCTACGAAGGCGATGGGTTGCTCGTGAACAGTGGCCCGTTCAATGGTCTGAACAATCAGCTGGCCAAGGAAAAAATTGCCGAACATGGAAGCAAGGGCGGCTATTGTCGCAAGACCATTCAATACCGGCTGCGCGACTGGCTGATATCGCGCCAGCGCTATTGGGGCGCGCCGATTCCGATCGTGGTATGCGGCAAATGCGGCCTGGTGCCTGTGCCCGAGAAAGACTTGCCGGTTCTGTTGCCCGACAACGTGGAATTCAAGCCCACGGGCGAATCTCCGTTGGCCCGCAGCGATGCGTTCATGAAGACGAAATGTCCTGCATGCGGCGGAGACGCGCGGCGCGAAAGCGACACAATGGACACGTTCGTGGATTCCAGTTGGTATTATTTGCGCTATTTGTCCCCGAAAGACGCGAGCAAGCCTTTCGACAAAGATTTGGTGAATCACTGGCTGCCCGTAGATCAATACATTGGCGGCATAGAGCACGCGATTCTGCATCTCTTGTATTCGCGCTTTGTCACGAAGGCTTTGAAGGATGGTGGCTGGGTGAGTTTCGACGAGCCTTTCTCGCATTTGTTCACGCAGGGCATGATAGTCAAGGATGGGGCCAAGATGTCCAAATCCAAAGGCAACACCGTCAGCCCCGACCCGCTTATCGCGCGCTATAGCGCGGACACGGTACGCCTCTACACGCTGTTTATCGGTCCGCCCGAGAAGGACGCGGAATGGAACGATCAGGCTGTGGAAGGCGCGTATCGCTTCTTGAAAAAACTCTGGCGTTTGGGGTCCACGTACGCGGAATGCATCGCAAAGGACAAATCACTTTTCACCAAAGCGCCTATCGCAGGTCTTGAGGACAAGACGACAAAGGAATTGTATCGCGCGACGCACGACGCGGTGCGCAAGGTGACGCAGGACATGGAAGGGGATTTTCATTTCAACACCGCGATAGCCACCACGATGGAGCTGTCCAATCTCGTGATGGATTTTGAGGCATTGCCGCAGTCCAAGACGCCCGTGGGTTCGAAGGTTTTGAGCCTTGCCGTGCTGCGCATGATTCAATTGATGGCGCCGTTCGTGCCGCATATCGCGGAGGAGTTGTGGAGCATGTGCGGCGGAACGCGCGAATTATTCCATCAGCCGTGGCCGCAATTCGACCCCGCTGCGTTGGGTCGCGATGAGGTGACGCTGATCGTGCAGGTGAACGGAAAGGTGCGCGGCAAGCTGCTGGTGCCATCCGGAAGTTCCAAGGAAAAGGTGCAGGAGCTGGCCACGCGCGATGAAAAGGTCAGCGCCTGGCTCAAAGACAAAAAAGTGTTGAAGGTCGTGCATGTCCCGGAAAAATTGATCAACATGGTTGTCGCGGAGACTACTTCATGAAAAATTTTCTAGCTGTATTAATGATGGGCCTTGCATTGATCGTTGCGGAACAGGCCACTGCGCAAGACGCCAAAGAAGTGGATAAAACCCAAAACCAGTATCCCGAAAATCCATTGCAACCCCTAGGCGATGGCCTTGATCGCGTAGGTCGGACGGCAGTGTTCGGCATAGGCGCTATTATTGCCGCGCCGCTGCGCTTCGTGCAAGACGTGATCAACGGCGTCTCTCAAGGCGCTGCGGGCGAAAAGGCCTCGGATCACACCAATTAGAAAATCCACGCATGACTCCGCTCAACACAAACGAACAAATCATACTCGCGGGCATAGTGAGCGCTTTTGTGATCGGCGCTGGTGTATTGGCTTGGCAGGATAAGACCTTGGACGCGCAATTGGCGGGGTTTGAATCCAAAGCCTATGCCGTGGCGCCGATAGCAAAGAAGCCAACACCCCGAGGTGTACGCCAAGCCGACGCGCTGTCGCTCAACAAAGCCACTCCAGAAGAATTGGAAACTTTGCCTGGCGTCGGCCCGAAACTCGCGCAAGAAATTATCGCCTATCGCAATGTCCATCCGTTTCGTTCGGTCAACGACTTGGACAAGGTACCGGGCATAGGGCCTAAAAAATTTGAGAAACTCAAAGAGCGCGTGCGTGTGGAATAGCGTGGTCCGCTCACATGGATAGCTGGGTTTGCGGTTATGGGCTTATCCAATGGGTGCAGTCCTGGCAAAGCCCTTTTTTGGATTGGCTTTTTACTTCCATTAGCTCGATGGGAATTAAAGAGTTTTATCTGCTAGCCATCCCGTTCATTTATTGGTGCGTGAACAAGAGTTTTGGTGCTCGTTTGTGTTTTCTATTCATCTTTGGCATTCTTCTCAATACCTGGCTCAAACATTTTTATTCGCTACCCCGCCCCGATCCTTCCCGCGTGAGAGTTTTGTTTCCGAAATCTGGAACGGGGCCCTCGTATCCGAGCGGGCATGCGCAGGGATCGTTTGCGTTTTGGGGATATTGCGCGGTGCAGGCGAGAAAACCATGGTTCAGCCTATTTTGCGTGATTTTCGTGACCCTCATGTGTGTTTCCAGGCTGTATTTGGGTTTGCATTTTCCCATTGATTTGGTGGGAGGTCTGCTGTCGGGGATCGGCAGTTTGCTTTTTTTCTTTGTTTTACTTTCGCTTTATGAAAAAATAAAAAAGCATGTGCCCTGGCCCGCCTGGCTGGTTGTGATTGTTCTGGCGCTTTTTACATTTATTCTCTTGTTGCCCGAGAAAAGGTTTGCTTCGCTTTTTGGAATCTATCTGGGGTTTTTCTCGGGCGTGGTGTTGGAAAAACACTTTGTCGAGTTTAGCGCAAAAGGGAATTTCGAACAGCAGGTAAAAAAAATAGTTTTGGGCTTAGGGGTCGGCGCTATACTGATTTCTCTTCACGCGCCTCTTTTCCTTACGTACGGTTTGGCAAGTGTGTGGGTGGGTTTTGGCGCGCCGTGGTGTTTCAAAAAAATGGGATGGGCATAAGCGATGGCCTCGCACGGACATGAATTGGTTGAAGTCGAAGTAAAAAAGGTCATTCCCACGCCCTTGGAATTCGCGGTGTTCCTGGGCAATGACAGCAAGACTTTTGTTATCGCGGTGGGCCCCGACGTGGGCACGGCGATATTAATGTTTATGGAAGGGACCAAAAAACCCCGACCCTTGACGCATGATCTCATTGGCAGCATATTCCTGGGGTTGGGCGTGAAGGTAGAACGCGTGGTGATCACCGAGCTCAAGGACAACACTTTCTACGCGAGGATGTTTATCAAGGAAGAAAATGAACTCGGCCGTAAAATTATCGAGATAGATGCCCGACCCAGCGATTGCATCGCGATAGCCAAGCAACAGGGCGCCAAAATATTCGTTACGCGCCAAGTCTTTGACGTTGTCGAGAACGTGGATGACTAGGAGCAATACCTCCGGGTCTTTTCGAATCTTTGCTTTCCTGACTGTAGTTGCTCTGCTATCCGGCTGCGCTTCGTTCGCTCCTCCTGTCCACTTTGATGCTGTTGGCGAAATCAGGTCTTTCAACGCAGCCCTTATTCAAGACAGTCCCGCGCAGGCCGCAGGAAAATTCCGTAAGATGCAAAAAGACTTGATGTCCTTCAATCGGGGCGTCAATCACGTGTTCTATCGCTTTGTCCGTCAGACGGGTTTGCCTGCGCGCTTCAGCGGTCCCGCGACATCGCGCGTCACGCTGCACGGAGATTTTCACGTGGGAAATATGGGCGCCTATTCCTCCGGCGGTAAAGTCGTGGTGGACTTGATAGACTTCGACGATAGCATGCAGGGGCCGATTCTGTTGGACGTTTATCGTTGCGCGTCTTCGCTGTATATTGCCGCCCGCACCGACGAGATGAGGGCCAATGTCGTGCAGTCTTTCGTTTCCTCCTACATGGACACGATGGGAAAAATTGCTGCCGGAGATTTGTCGCCCGACATGGTGCTGGATTCCCGTTCGGAGTTTGCTTTGGTCGGCTCCTTGATCCATGAAGCCGAAAGTTACGATCAAGAGAATTTTTTTACGGATTTCGCGCGATGTCAGATGCAAGAAGGAAAACGTGTGTTTGGCATTTGCGATCGGTATCGCAAAGCGCCGGAGGGAATGGCGCAGGCTCTTATGCAATCCTACCGGGCTTGTCCAGTGGAGGGGTTCACGATACAAGATGCGGTCGTGGAGAACGGCAGTGGAATCGGCAGCGCCGGGTCGGTCAAGGTGCTTGTGCTGTTGCGCATGGCCTCCGGCGATGCTGCGGACGACGTGATTCTGGAATTCAAACAGGAAGGCGTTCCGGCGGGAATGATGTTCGCCGCCGAACAAGTCGCGCAACAAGGGCAAAGGGTGTTGGACGGGGAAAGCATCATGCAGACCGTGAAGCCCAAATTCATCGGAATCGCGAAGCTCGACGACAAGGACTTTTTTGTCAGCGAATTAGCCGCACAGTATCAGGAACTGCAATGGGACAAGCTGGTTGGTTTTTCGCAAATGACGGAGGCGGCCCGCTTGGCCGGGCTTCTGTTGGCCAAGGGACATGCGCGCAGCACGAGGGAGTCGGGCGCGGTGGCTAAGGAAATGGCCCCATTGCTGGGTGGCAACGAGAAGCAATTTTTGAGCGAAGTAATGCAATTTTGCATTAGCTACGAAACCTTTTTGCGCAAGGCCTACGAACAATTTACCCGAAAACTCACTTCTGATCCTTTGCTATGAGGCGGTGGAGCACATTGGTTTTGTGTCTCCTCAGCCTGAGCCTGACATCCTGCGGTGTTTTGCAGGAATGGTTTGACAGCGCAGATAATAGGATGGCCGAAGAGAAGGAAATGCGCTGTGCCACCTGCAAAAAAACCATTTCTTTCTACGACAAGAAATGCGCGTTTTGCGGACGAGACACGCGCTCGGGGTCTGGAGACGATGCGATGGCAAGGGAAGAGAGACGCTTGGACGAGGACAGGGACAACAGCCGGTGAGACGCTTACGAATGCTTCTGGCCTGGTCCTGTTTTGTCGCGGCTATGGAACCCGCCTTTGCCGATCGCGTGATCTTGGATACGGGCAACACGATGGAGGGGGTCGTGAAAGAAGAGGGGGATGTCGTTGCGCTGCAATACGTGGCGTCCGAAGGTGGGAGCTACGCGCTGAAGACGATTCAAATTCCGCGCAACCGGATCAAAGAAATCGTTCGCGACGATGCGTATTTCAAGAAATTCGCAGACACTATCCGCGGACTAGGTGGCGTGGGCATAGCGCCCACGCCTGTTCAAGAACGAGCTGCCGATTCCATCGGTGATGTGGTGCGCGAGGGCAACGAGCAAGTGCAGGAGAATCTTGACTACGGAAAGGCTCTCATGAAGAAGGCGAAATATCATTGGGGCTGGCATGAGGGCTATCATTACGATCCGAACAATGGCTGGCATCACGAGAATCATCAGGGTTTGTACGATCCCCAGAACACAAACTTGACCATAAGGGAGTCGCACTAATGCGAAACGGGATTTGGATATCCGGTATTATTTTGTTGTTGTTCGCTTTTTCCGCTCTCCAGTTTCGCGCGCTACGCGAGACGCAGAGTGTTTTGTTGGAGCAAAATAAAAAGCTCACCGAGCAAATCAATGCTTTTACGGGGTCTGCGTCGTTGTCGCGTGGCGCGCGCGCGAAGGCTGTGGATCCTCAGGCGGCGGGGCCGACGCTGGAAAGCATCTCTCAGGAGTTGCAGGGCTTCATGCGCGAGAACCGCAGTCGGCAAACCGGTTATGAACGCAAGATTGCCGATGTGGACGATCGCATGAGCCGTGAACGCGAGGAAGTGCTTGGGGATTTGAAAACCTTTTTGGATGATATGCGTAGCGAGCGGCAGGAATTTACCAAAGAGATGGAAAAGTTACGCGGCGCGACATCCTCGGAATCGACGCTGGAGCCAGGCCGCATCGACGCGCTGATGGCTAAGATGGATGAAGAGATTGGACAATTGAAAATATTGGTAGAAAAGGAAAATAAGCGCGCGGAGGAGAGATATCAACAGGAAACGGAGAGCGTCAAGATACAGGGAACAGTTTCTGGTCCCGGCGCTGATACTCGGACGCAGTATTGATGGTAGGACGTAACTGCTCACGTCCCACGTCATTCCCGCATGCATTAAGCGGGAATCTATTCAATGGATCCCCGATTAAAGCCTCGGGGATGACGGTGGTGAGTAGTAATGGCAGGACGAAGAGAACGATGAAGAGAGTTTTTTTGCTGTTTGTAATGGGGATTACGGGTTTTGCTACTGCATGTCCTGCCCAGGAAATTGGCGCGTTGCAGTATTTGCGCGACGCCGAGAACGCGTACTCTAAAATCCAATCGTATCACTGCAAGGCCACCAACGTGGTGATGAAATACGGCCTGCTCGGGCCCAAGCGATATTTCAACCTGGTGCGGTATTCGTTTGAAAAACCCAATCACGTGCGCATGGAATGGATTGCGCCAGGATTATTGAAGGGTCAGGTTGCCGTCTATCGCGAAAAGGCATTGATCGTAAAAATGCGATTCATGCCATTCGCGATCGCGATGGACCCCGATGGATTTCTAGCGCAGGATCCGGCCGGCAATCGCATTCACAAAACCCATATCGGGTATCTTTTAGAAACGCTCATGGCGGCGATCACGCCCGAGACAAAAATTACGCTTGCGGATGGGGCGAAGTTTCAGAGCGCCGAGAAGGGTATTCCCGTAGTCGTGGAAAACAATCAGGGAAAGGTCATCGTATTTTTGGACCCGCAGCTAAAGATACCGATCGCGATGGAGTTTTACGGACCGGATGGACGACTGCAACAGGCCTGCACCTTCGAGGATTTGGTGCTAAACGTGAAATTCGGGCCTAAAGAATTTGAGATCAACTGATCAGCGTGCGTTGCTCCACGCGTTCGGCAATCGGGAGTTTTGTTGCGATGTGATTGGCCGAGTCCACGTGAACAACGGTAGGACGATGCGAGGCGATTTCCTTCTTTTTCAATGAGACAAAAGTGAATATAGTAATGATGTCGCCGGTTCTTCCCAAATGCGCGGTGGCCCCATTGAGGCAAATCATTCCGGATCCCGCAGGGCCCTTGATCGCGTAAGTCTCAAAGCGATTTCCGTTGGTGATATTACCCACGAGAACCTTTTCGTACTCCAAAAAGCCCGCAGCCTGCATGAGGGTTTCGTCGATAGTGATGCTACCTTCGTAATTGACGTCCCCATCGGTGACCGTGACACGGTGTATTTTAGATTTTAAAAAAGTGAGTTGCATAGCCGTATTATAAGCCCAAGGCTATGTCCAGGACAAGCCAGAAAACCAAGTTCGATCTATCACGTTGTTGCAAAGCATCTTATAGATGGAGCGTGAGGCCGCAAACAATGGCCATGGCGAAACTTAGGCCCATTTCCATGGGGTCGGTGACGGGCAGCGAGGGCCAATGTCGCCTTGTCGCTATCCGGAGTGCCAGCGCGGGGATGAGAGCTAGTAGGGCATACGCGCTGAAGAAAAAGGCCAGATTAAAGAGGAGTAATCTTTCGGCGATGCCGTAATATTTATAGGAATCTGGCATGTTTTCTCGGAAGAGATCCGGCAGGTAGGATTTCTTTAAAGCATCGATGAAGTACGTCGTGAAATACGTCGCCATAACGAGCAAAGAACCGTATAGCATGCAGAAATTGGAATTATAAAAAGAGGCCCACCAGACAGGCCATTGGACACGCAACTCTAGTTGCCCAATCGGCAGAAAGAACACGAAAGCGGCTGTGGCAACGTGGACAGCTTGATCCAAGACATAGCGCCAAAGGTGATTGCGCACGGAGCCTTTGCGGTTGAGTTCCATTTTGACCCAGTCAGAAAGATGATGCACGAGCGCTGCGGCGATGAGATAAATCCAGATGCTCGGATAGCCCCAGTAGGGGTAGACAAAAAAGATAGACACGAGAAGGACGACCAGCGAATGCGCAAATTTTCCCGCGCCGCTTTTGGACTTGAGACCATAGATTAATCCTGTTTGCAATGGGTAATCGCCCACGAAGTGAGCGAGCAGAAGTCTTAGAAAGAGAAACATATTGCCCGCGATGTTAAAAAGTTGTCGGCATCATGTCAAGAAGCGTAGTCGTAAAAGCCCTTTCCTGATTTCTTGCCCAGATTGCCGGCCTTGACCATGTTGCGCAGCAGCGGGCAGGGCCTGTACTTGGAATCCGCGAATCCCTGATGCAGAATTTCCATGACCGACAGTAGCGTATCGAGGCCGATCATGTCGGCCAGCGCTAGTGGGCCCATCGGATGATTCATGCCGAGTTTCATGACGGTGTCGATTGCTTCGCGCGTGCCCACGCCTTCCATTAAACAGAAAATGGCCTCGTTGATCATCGGAACCAAGATGCGATTGGAGATAAATCCCGGAAAATCCTTAGACTGGGCCGGAGTTTTCTTGAGACGCACAGACAAGCCCAATGTCTCTTCGATAGTTTCCGCACTGGTGCGCGTGCCCGCGATGATTTCCACCAATTTCATCAGAGGCACAGGATTCATGAAATGCATGCCGATGACTTTTTCGGGCCTGCGCGTGGTGGCCGCGATTTCGGTGATACTCAACGTGGATGTGTTGGTTGCGAGTATAGTGGAGGAGGGGCAATGCGCGTCCAATTGGACGAAACATTCCTTTTTTAGAGCGAGATTTTCGGCGACGGCTTCTATAACAAAGTCGACGCTCTTAAAATCCTCCCATTTTTCCGAGGCAGCGATGTTGGTGAGAATTGTTTTCGCCTGCGCCGCGGTCACGCGCTCCTTTTTTACGTCGCGCTCGAGCTGTTTGGAAAGTTTTTCAAGCGATGCAGCGACAACGTTCTTGGAGACATCTTTAAGCACAACCTGCAAACCCTCGGCCGCTGCGACCTGTGCAATACCCGTCCCCATGATCCCCGCGCCCACTACGCCAATTTTTTGAATAGTCATGAATGGTCTCCAGAAATTGTCTAGCCCGTCTGACAGCGGGTCCTGTCGCGGGGCAGCCCATTGAAATAGCCGACCGCACCCATCCCCCCGTGGGACCCCCGCGGTCTGCTATTTCAATGGGCGCCCGCCCCGCGCCACCCGCTTCGATCACCTATACATATACTTCAAATCTCTACTTTGTGTATTCCCCAAACACTTCCCGGAACATATCACAAATTTCTCCCAGCGTCGCGTTTGCCTTTAGCGTGTCCAGAATATGCGGCATGAGGTTTTCCTTGCCCACCGCTTTGTGGCGGAGCTTGTCCATGGCTTGCCTGAACTTGGCTGGATTGCGCGTTTTTCGTAATTTCCGAAGGTTGCGTGCGCGATCGCGCTCGATTTTTGCGCCGACTTTTAAGATGGGAATACGGATTTTTTCTTCTTCGACGAATTCGTTCACGCCCACGATGATTTGGCGATTACTGTCCATTTGATGTTGGAATTCCAGCGCGCTGCCTGCAATGGCGTTTTGATAATAGCCGGATTCCACGGCGGCGAGTGCGCCACCTGTATTTTGCACATGCCGGATGATTTTTTGCGCCTCGCATTCCATTTCCTTTGTGAGTTTTTCGATAAACCAACTGCCACTCAGAGGGTCCATCACGGCCGGCACATTGGTCTCGTAGGCCAGAATTTGCTGCGTGGCCAGCGCGATGAGGGCGGATTCTTCGGTGGGCAATGCCATCGCTTCATCGAGCGAATTGGTGTGCAGCGACAGGGTTCCGCCGAGCACGG
>CAZOWS010000139.1:0-6485 GCA_964583365.1 uncultured Actinomycetota bacterium | reverse complement strand
CAAGGTAAAGTGAAGCGGGATGCGGCGTTATACGTCAGCAGGAGGAGAGGTGTGTTCTTGAGCGTCTTCATTAGGCATTTGCTTCATTGGGCAATCGTTGTTTTGCTCGCCACAGCGATGATTTTTCCTCCTTCGACGGCGGTTTGGGCGCTCGCGCCTAAAAGCCAGATGGAAGACGATTTGCTCCATGCCGAATTCTCTCTTCAAGAAATCTATCAGAAAATCGAGAAGGATCTTGGCGAAGGAAATCGCCGTCTGTACAAAGACCATCCCGAAGAGGTTTTGCGCATTTGGACATCCTGGGTGGCCATGCAGGCGCGCTTGCTTGCTGCGGGTGAGGTTTCCGCGATGAGTCCAGAAGAAGCTCTTCGGGACATGCTCGTCGCCGAGCGACCCATACAACCATTCGAAGGAGGGACCATGCGCGAATGGTTCCCGATTTTTCAAGCCCAGCATCATTTTCTATACGATGAGAAGACAATTAGAACCGGATTTTTCCATCATGGAGAAGCCTGGGTTGAAGATCTGCGCACCTTCCTATCCATACTCGTTCGAGAAAGAGATCAAGAAGGCCATAGGGTCTTGCGCTTGGGTTCGTTGGGTTCTTCCATCGGCATGGAAGCCTATTCCATGGCCGCCATTCTGACCGATGTCCTGGAAAAATTCGCGCGAGAAAAAGGCATGGGGCGGAAACAAGTCGAGCAATGGATCAGCACATGGGATGTTCGTATTACGGCCGCGGATATTTCTCCGGGTGTTCTCTTGCAGGTGGCCTTGGGACTCTACTTGGATCCGCGGCAACAGAACGAGCGCACCACGAGCAAGGCTATTTCAAAAACCAATTTGCGAGAACCGTACTTTCAATTCGAGAAAAATCGTATGCAAGCAGGCCCGCTGATTCAGCGCTGGGTCGTTCCGCTGCCCACTGATTTTAACAAGGCCTCCGAGCGCAGCTTCGTGCTGCAGGACACCTACGATGTACTCTTCCTTAGCGGCACACTCGGCTATTTAGATGAGCAGGGTGGGCATGGCATGGCATTGGATATTAGCGCAGCACTTCATAAATCCCCCAAGACTTATTTCTCTCAAGGTCTTGCTTGGCTGGGGAGCTATCACGCGGGGTTTCTCCCTAGCCGCGAGCAACTGGCTGTCCCGCATTCTCTCAAGCCCGTGGGAATTGCTTCCTCCGAGGCGATGCGGTCGCTATTAAAAATTCCCGATCGCCGCCCGCGAATCCGAAAATATCTTCAATTCCTGTATGCCTATTGGGACGAAGTTGATGGTCATCATACGGAACAGATTCGCAATGTCCTCAATGCTTTAGATGAGAAGGCCATGCCCTTGGAAACAATGGTTGAACGCGAACAATTCTTAACCTTCATCCATACCAACTCCGAGCAAAGTTTCCATATCTACGAACTCTACTGGCTACGCATGTTGTTGGATTTGGATATTCAGCAGGACGAACAATCCCTGCATGCCTGTGCAGCCACTATCGCTTTTCTGTTCATAGCTAGCGATACTTACCACGGGATAGAGCAGCAGGAAATTCAGCGATGGCGTGGAAAGCTTCGGCAAATGGATGCAAAAATATCTGCGTTCTTCGACTACTGGGAGCGACTGGAACAATCGGGGATTGTAGCAATGCCAATTTTTAAAAGAGTGGAAATTATCGCTGCGTGGGTTGGAGAACATATCCCGGAGCTGCATGGCGTGGATGCAAGCAAGGCAGCGAACCTAGTGGAACAAGGCATTCGCGGTCGCAAAATAGTGCCTCAAGCGCCCTACAACGTGCTTTCCCCAGATGCTGATAGTCCCGGCGCGCTGGATAGCTCCCGGTTGCAGCGGCTCGGATATTTGCTCGAATGTGTTTTTCCTGCGGTGCGCGCAATGATCGAAGATCGAATTGAAAAATGGGCGATTCTGCCGATACGGGAAAACAAAGAAATTCTGCGGGAATTCGCTGATTCTATTCTGGATGAATATCTTGCGCTCAGGGCTAGCAATCGAAAAGTCAGGATCGGCTTTTTGATGACAGGTGTTGATTTCTTAAAGAGGGTGGTGGAAATTCGGGCAAGGCAAAGACGCATATCGACGGAAGATTTTATAGAACTCTTCATCACGCGCAAAATCATGTGGGGAGAGCCGCGCGAGCGCATTCGCCACTATCTGATTCAGGAAAATGCCACGCGGTGCCAGGACTTGATTTTGGTAGACACAGGCTTTGACGGCAGCATCATACAATTCGTGGAAGAGGTGATACGGGAGACGCAGGGGGAAATGCCGCAAGTCCTAGGAAGGCTCCTGCACAAACTGAATGCGCCGCACCGTATCCTAGCTTACAACGACACGCATTCGCACTCCTCCTGGATGAAGTCCTTCGATCTGGCAAACATCATGGACGGGGGGCTTACCTGCGAGTGGGTTTCGCCCGACAAATTGGAAGAAGTGAACGGGAAAATCACACCGGTATTGGCGCGTAATCCGAGAAAAAGATATTTGGTCATGATGAGAAATTTGGCAGACGAGCTGGGTAAGAGTTGGCCCCAAGAAAGCGCACCTGTATCGTTGAGATCAAGAATCTTGGACGCCTTCCCGATGCTTCGCCGACTTTTTGAAACAGGGATGTAGGATTCCATGAATCATCTAATACGATACGCAAATAAGTATTTGAGCTGCTTGATGATAGTCCTTCTTTCTCTGACTAACCCCAGGCCGGGTTTTTCATTGGCTCCAACTTCTGAATTTTTGGGGAACAGCAATGCGCAAACCCTCGCCACGTTCATCTTCATTGCCAAAGCTCTCCATGTTTCTTTACCAGATATCGAAACAGCGATGGATGATCTTGGCATCTCAATGCTTCAGCGCAAGCATCTGGTATTAGCGTTGGATTATATGGTTGCCAGCCGAGTTCTTCCCGTGGAGGAAATAGAGAAACTCAGGGGGCAACCGCTTGAGCGCGCGGTTAAAATGCTGCTAACCTTGGCCTGGAAAATCGAGTATTTGAATCCATGGCGCATTCGCTGTTTAGATGTATCCCCTCCGCGTATGCGGGCATGGGATGAGATCCCGCTTCAAAAGTACTTGGATAGTTGGCAAGAACCGGATACAGCAACGGCCAAACTTGTCGAAGATACTTTTCAAATCACTCTTCTGTCTCCAGAGAATTTTTTTAAACACCCACTTTTGCAAGCTGTCCCGAATGAAGTGCAACAGAGAATGCATGCATTTGCAGCTCATCAATCGGTTTCTGAACTATCGGATCTGGCTGATGTATCGCAGATATACCTGAATCCCTTCTTGCACAGGGATGTTGCGGATATTTTGGATACATTCAGGGATGTCACCGGGATGATACGCATGGTAAAGCGTTTGGCGGAGATATTCCGAATACCAAGTGGAGGGCATGGCTATGTCCACGAAATCGACGCAATGGAGAAGAGTTTCCATCAACAGGGTTATCGCGTTGTAGAGTGTTCCGCACGTATTCGTAAACAACCGTATGAATTCGATCTTTTGGCCGTTCGCGACGGCAAGATGTTTATTGGTGAAGCCAAAATAATGGATCTTCAGGATCTTTATTCCCGTATTCCTCAAAGGGCTATGCTGTCACGAAGCATGGGGAGCAAGGCCAAGGTCATTCGAGATTTGATGCAACAGGGTCTTTTGGCCCCTCTCTTAGAAAAATATGGCGTCAAAGAGTTTGGCGGGCTCCGATTTTCTGTCCGCGTTTCCGATGATCCCAAAGACCGGGATATTTTAAGGGCTCGCGTGGAACGCCTATCCAAAGCGCTTCTCCTACCCATACAGATAGACTTTGTGTCTGGGCCCTCTCTGCTGATGCCGGATGTGAACAAACTGAGTAGGAATCCGCATCCCGATTGCGCTCCCTATGTTCTTTCGCCCGCGGATTTCTGGAAATTAATCGAGACCTATCAATGTTTGTTTGCGCGCGAAAAATACCGAATACTTCGAGATGAGATTTTTTCGCCCGATGCGCTCTATGTTGGCATCGAATCTACCCGTGTCATTTACTCACGGCTGCATGGAATGAAAAATGAACTGAGGGATCTCGTGCGCAAGCACGGGGTAGGGCGGGTCATGGCAGAAATCGAATTATTTTCCCAAGGGGGCCGATTGGGACCGCCTCCTAATCCGAGACAGCAAAAATTCAACCTACTAACCCAAGAGGCCATGGTATTGCTACAGGAATTGCAGGCACGAGTGAATGCCATGGGTGCCCCGATCATGAGCAAAGGCTCCTTACAAAATCTAAACAGTGTTATCAATCAACTCGAGAAATTGCCGCGCAGATATCCCTGGTATCTGCCTATGAATGAACATTTATTGGTCAGTGCGCTCCAGTCCGTTCACTATCGTCGAGAAGCCCTGCTCAAATATTCTCAGCGCAATACTGTCGAGTATGTTCACGTGCTTGAAAGCGCCTACGCGAGGATGGAAGAAGCTCTGGAGCTCTGGCGAGAGGAAAATAGGCTGAGAGAAACAAAGCCAACCGTGGATGACCTTCCATATATCGATGCGGCGCTTTAGCATCGCGTCCCAGGCTGCGCGATAGTGCTTGACAATAGTAACGCATGGCGTTACTATTGTGCCGATGATCAAGACTTTCGCTTGCAAGGTAACCGAGAAATTATTTGGGCGGGAGATTTCAAGAAAACTGCCCCAAGATATTCAGCGGCTTGCTATGCGGAAGTTGTGGATGTTACATGCGATAAGGGATTTAAGGGAATTACGCATTCCTCCTTCTAACCATCTGGAGACATTGAGGGGAGATCGGAAGGGCCAGCACAGCATTCGGATTAACAATCAATTCAGAATATGCTTTAAGTGGCAGAAGGGCGATGTCTATGCGGTTGAGATCGTCGATTATCACTAGGAGGCACACCCAATGACAAAAAAAATGATTCCACCCATACATCCGGGGGAGATTTTGCTGGAGGAATTTCTAAAGCCGATGTCTATCACCCAATACCGATTGGCTAAGGATATTAGTGTGCCCGGGCGTCGTATCAACGAGATTGTTCAAGGGAAACGATCCATCTCTGCCGATACTGCATTGCGGCTGGGGCGGTATTTTAATATGTCTGCTGAGTTCTGGATTAATCTGCAGACGCATCATGATCTTGAAATACAGATGAAGAAACTAGCTTCAACGCTAATTCATTCCGTGCGAGTGTATTCTGCTATTCACGGCCAAGGAATCTCAGTTGCCCATCGCGCGTGATCGTGAGTATTTTACAGCGGTAGTTTAATAACAAATTCCGTGCCCACGCCTACCGTGCTTTTGACTTCCAGTTTTCCTTGATGCAATTCGGTGAGTTTTTTTGCGATGGAGAGACCCAGGCCCGTTGATTTTTCGCCGCCCGTGGGTTTTGTGCCCGCGGAACTGAACGCCTGAAATAGTTTTTCTAAATCCTCCGTCGCTATGCCTGCTCCGGTGTCTGCGACTCCAATTTCCACCCATGTGCCATCTTTGGTAGGGGCGCTTGGCGCGGTCCTGACCGTGATTTTGCCGCCCTCGGGCGTGAACTTTATTGCGTTGGAAAGAATGTTGTCGAGAATCTCCATGAAACGCGCTTTATCCAGCGGAACGGGCGGCAAAGCGTGATTCGCCTCCAGCGCCACCTGTATGGATTTTTTCTGCGCGAGCAAAGAGAGAGAAGAAAGATTGCTTTGCAGCAGGGCGTTGAGGTCCTCGCTCTTTTTCTTCACGATGATTTGTCCGCTCTCGATATGCGCGAGATTTAGTAGATCGTTTAAGAGCCGGTTCATGTAATCGGTTTGATGGGAAACTTTTTCTAGGAGTTTTTTCTGCATCTCTGTCAGCGGGCCGGCAAGTCCCTCGATCAGCGTGTTGGAGGCCAGTTTGATGACGCTTGCGGGCGTTCGAAGATCATGCGATGCCATGCTAAGAAATTCTTTGATCCTGGCGTTTAAGAGTTCTAACTCTGTGTTTTGCTTGTCCACCTGGTCCATCAGATGTTTCGCGCGCAATTGGGTTTGAATCCTTGCGGCGAGCACGTCCATATTGAAGGGCTTGACGAGATAATCGTTGGCGCCCACGCGGAGGCCATGCGTTAAATCCTGTGTCGTTCCCTTGGCTGTAATGAACACGACAGGAATAAGACGCGTGCGGTCGTCGCTGCGCAGCGCCATGCAAACCGAGTAACCATCCGGTTCAGGCATCATGATATCGAGCAAGACAAGATCCGCCTGAAACTCCGCGGCCGTTGACACCGCATCCTTGCCGGATGCCATGAGAAGCACCTGATACCCGAGGTCCACCAATTCCTGATGGAGGATCTCCCTCACGAATTTACTGTCTTCGATAACTAGGATTTTTTCCAAATGGAAATCTCCCTTAGTGCTTTATAGGGGGAAAATTCAGAAATTCGCGAGGTCGCGAATCAGAACAATTTTTTCTCTATTTAACGTTCGTGCAACAGAACTCAGTATGTCGCTGA
>CAZOWS010000138.1:0-2600 GCA_964583365.1 uncultured Actinomycetota bacterium | reverse complement strand
AAAGGCGATACCGTGAATTTTTCCATCGGACAGGGCTACCTTTTAGTGACTCCGTTGCAGATGGCTGTTTTGGGGGGGGCGCTGGCGCAGTGCGGGGTATGGCGGACGCCGTTGCTAGTTCGCAATAGCCCTCTGGCGCCTTTTGCACGCGAAATCACCTTGGATAAGGAGCAGGTGAAAAAGATTCATCAGGGGATGATTCGAGTCGTCAACGATAGCGATGCCACCGGCTATTCCGGGCATATTCCCGACGTAACGATGGCGGGAAAAACAGGGACAGTGCAGACCCGGTCCGATCGGGCCAACAAGAAAGATCACGCGTGGTTTGTCGGCTTTGCTCCGGCGCAGAAACCCGCGATTGCGATTGCCGTAATCGTTGAGGGGGCTGGCTCGGGCGGGCTTATAGCAGCCCCCGTGGCTAGAGATATCGTGAAATCCTATTTCGCGCGAGCGGCGCCGCAACCATGAATATTTTTGCTTCTCTCAAGCGCTTACACCCGGGGATTCTCTTGCCGATGCTGTTTTTGATCTCTATCGGTTTGGCTTTTGTGTACAGCACGACGGGGATACAGCCCGCATCCACGTTTTTCGTTCGGCAAATGATTTGGACCAGCACCGGCTTTCTCGCATTTTTCCTATTTTTGAATTTGCGATACTGGCGTCTGTTGTCCTGGGCCGCCCTATTTTATGCGTTGGCCGTGCTGTTGCTGGGCCTGGTGCTGATTTTTGGTAAATCCCGCGGCATTTCCCAGAGCTGGCTTCGCATCGGCCCGCTCACCCTACAACCTTCCGAGTTCGCCAAGTTGGCCATTGTTTTAGTTTTGGCCAGATATTTGGGTGGCTCGGCTATCACGCGGACATGGGGTTTTATCGCGAAGGGGCTGGCTTGGGCCTCCCTACCAGTCGCGTTGGTGCTCGCGCAGCCGGATTTGGGTACGACGCTCGTGTTTGCTCCTATTATTATTGTCATGCTTTGGGTCGGTGGCGCGCGCGGCCGGTATTTGATCATGTTGCTTTTGGCCGCGTCCTTGATGTTGCCGATCGCTTTTTCCCATCTGAAGCCCTATCAAAGGGATCGTTTGCTCGTGTTCGTGAATCCCGACGTGGATCCGCTCGGAGCCGGCTACAACATCATTCAATCTAAAATTGCTATCGGCTCGGGCGGAATTCTTGGGAAAGGATTTGGCAGGGGAACGCAGAATCGGCTGAACTTTGTGCCCGAACGCCACACGGATTTTATTTTCTCTATTCTTGCGGAAGAAGTCGGCTGGTGGGGAGGCATGCTCGTGTTGATTTTGTTCCTCACGATGATAGGTTTTTCTCTCTGGATCGCGCGCAGGGCGAGGGACATGCAGTCGAAGCTTCTCGTCGTGGGTCTCGCAACCATGCTTTTTTCCCATGTTCTCATCAATGTCGGGGTCAGCATGGGCGTCATGCCCGTTACCGGTCTGCCATTGCCTTTTGTCAGCTACGGCGGTTCGTCGCTGGTCACTTGCATGGCAGCTGTCGCGCTGATTCTGAACGTAGGTACCCGCAGATTTTAAATGTGCAAGTAGCTGTCTCTCCGCAACTTATTTCGCTCGGCCCCTTGACAAATGCCGATTTACTGGCTATACTATTTTCAAGAGGAGGGCGTTATGCGAGGGTCACGAGGTCGATATCGTTTCATCTCTGTTGTTTTGTCATTTCTCATTGCCTTTTCGCCAATTTTTCCTGCAGTAGGATATAGCGCAAGTTTTACGGCGAAAGAAACCTTGGCGCCGCAACACTCCTCTCTAGACGATGCCCGCCTGCGGTCATTTATAGTAGAAAAATTTGGACGCTTGATTTTGGATTCGGCCAAGAGATGCGCAAAAAAGCCAGATGCATCGCCTCAGGAACTACTCGAAGAGATTTCTCGACAATCCTCGTACGTTCAACGCGGTAATAAATTTGCATGGCCTATAGGGGAATATCTGGGCATGACCGTGCTGTCGATAGAGGAAAATTTGATCTCTATCGATGTTACCGAGGGCGCTTCCAAATTTTCAAATCTTTTGCTTCCCATAACTATAGATGATGGTAGCGGTCGTAAACAATCCGTTGTGTTGATTTTTCGTGATAAAGACGACGTGGCGCGAGACGACGGGATAGAAGCTCTCCTTGTACGATACTTTGAATATGTTGGCGCTGAGGCCATCGTAGATACTGAAGAAAAAATTACCATGCAGGTGCTTCGCCTGAAATCCGAATGGCACCATGTGCCTTTTGCAGATTTGTTGGATGCGATCGCGCGCGATTTACATGTGCAGCCCGCCGCACATGCCGCGGAAATATTGGGACAGGAGAGAAAAGTTGTCCGCACCGGATTAAAAAGTTATGGTCTGAAAGCATTTCTCGGCATGGCCTTGATGCTGCAGGCGGCACGCGCCGTTTTTTCTGCCGAACCCATGCCTATTGCCCCTGTTTTTTCCGATGCGATTGAGCGCAGCTCCTCTTCCGTGGTATGGCGTGATGCCCCAGAGGCGCGCGCCAAGATCTCCGAGGTTCCCACAGCGTTGCGTACGGCCACAGACACGACTTTCAGAGCGGGCATGTTCGTCGGCCCGCCTCAACCGATC
>CAZOWS010000137.1:0-6314 GCA_964583365.1 uncultured Actinomycetota bacterium | reverse complement strand
ATAGTGTTAAACCATGCACTTTCTTATCTAGTCACACCAATTCCTATCCATTTCCTCAATTTCATAAGATCGTCATAAACATCATTTCTTCAACGCTTTAAATTAACTTACGATTGACATTTTTGTATTTCTAGATTATACTAAGCCCAAAAGAGATGCATCGTTTAACGGGATTCCGCAATCGCGAAATGCTGCTTCTAGCCCTGGATCATGCATTGGATCCCGATCCGTATCATCCCATACGCCCCCGCAAGTATTACCATTCCCGCCAGGATCGACTGACTCCTATTCCATGGATACATGGGCGCGCCAGAGAATCCATGCATGAAGATTCAGCTGCGATGGTTGGCGAGACATTGGAGGCTGCAGGTCAAAGCAAGGTGTGGGTGCATTTCGAATACAATGCGCGTGCATTCGGCGTATATCTTATTCCAACAATGATGCCGCTTTGGGAAGAGATACTACGCGTTCTCATGGCCGAAAAGGATCCCAGAGAAAGAATGTTTACGCCAACCACATTATCGAAAATATCCAAGAATGCAAAACTTGAAGATTTTCTAAACACCATAGTCCGAGAAATGCAAGAAGCAGGCGTGAAGAAAAATTTTACACGCCAGGAAATGGAAGCCACTGTTGCCAAACAAGAACTTTCCGGCGACAAGAAGTTGAAAACGAAGGAATTTCCGGAAATCTTGGGCATTCTTAAGCACTTCTCAAGAATCCCGCAAGTAGAAGGCCTTGTCTTGGAAACAGAAGGACAGGATAGGACAACTATTCTCAATACTTTTCTATCGGAGTTTTTGTATAGGGCAAGGCATGCGCGCTATCTTCGCAGATACTTTGCGAACAGTTTGGACTACCTTCGGTGGCAAAGGTATATCGATCAGGCCTCTATGGTTCTTCGAGACGATCATATGTTGGATATTACTGCTAATATTTTGGAGAAGCACCCAGAAGCTTCCGTCGCCATAATGCGGGGAAGTTTACACGCTTGGATGGGTCCTTGGTTTAAATCTGATTTCCCTTTCGCGAAACTCTTGAAAGGAGACAATCTAACCGATTATATTATAGTCTCGGAATTGGAATCACTCGGGCATGGTGCGGTCGCCAGTGATGAGCAGGAGGACAAAAGAATTTTAGTTGATGATATGGTTTCTCAATTTGCAGCGGTGGTGTCTCCATTTTTTAAATTCTCCGACATTCTTGGAGAATTACCCAATGTGCGGCAGCATATTAGTGATTTATCTCTTTCTGAATTGATCGCGATCCATGACTCTTCTTCCGCTCAGGGTCTAGTCGCAAGTTCTGCGATGGTACAGGCGTTGCAAGAAAAGGGGTTGTTGTCGGATTTTTCCGATAGCGCGATGTGGGATCTCCCGAGATATCGCTGTGTTCAATTTTCCCACGCAACCAAAGGAACTGGTTGATAAAATCCACAACGATTCTACGGATGGACTATCTTGGGAAAAAGTTAAAAAAGAAGTTGAGAGGTTGGCGATAGGCAATTCATGGCTGCTCCAGAGGATGCCGCAGGTTAAGGAGTGGTTTGAAATGATGCAGCAGGATTTGGGTAAGCCCGTTAACCTCCCCGCGCATGCCGAGGATTTGAGAAACATGAGTTCATCACCTCAAGACTTTGCTGCGTAGCATCGCTTATCTGAAACCTTCAGTAATAGGCATAAATCAGAAAAATTTGCATATCCTATAAAAATTCAGGTGTGGTAACCTTAGCATATGGCAGCTAAATCAAGGAAAGAAGAGGAGGATATTTTCGATTTACCAAGTTATACGATATCGGAAGCAGCTCATTATTTGCGAATTCCCACCGCTACGCTAAGGTCCTGGATTCTAGGTAGAAATTACCCCACGGCTGGGGAAGGACAAAAGCGATTTCAGCCTCTTATCAACATTCGTTCGCGTCAACCACATCGGTTATCTTTCACCAATCTTGTAGAAGCACATCTTCTTTCTGTTATTCGGCGTATCCACAATGTACAGCTGCCAAAAGTCCGGAAGGCTATTTCTTATCTTTCTAAAGAGTTTAAATCGACGCGCCCACTTTTAGAGCAAGAAATGGAAACCGATGGATCTGACCTCTTTATTAGGGAACTAGGCCAGCTTATAAGCGCTTCTGGCGGGGGACAGATGAATATCAAGGAAATTTTAAAAGTTTATCTCGCTAGAATAGAAAGAAACGAGCAAGGGTTCCCGATAAAGCTCTATCCTTTTAGTAGGAAACATTTCACAGAAGCACCCCGAGCGATACTCATAGATCCAACTCTTTCCTTTGGTCGTCCGACTTTATCTGGGACGGGTATACCCATTGATGTTATTGCGGAACGGTATGAAGCAGGTGAATCAATAGAGGCTCTCTCTCTGGATTATGGCCGACCACAGCTTGAAATCGAAGAAGCAATCCGGTACGAATTGCAAAAGTTCAAAGCCGCCTGAACACCTCGTATTCTTTCTCGATAGATGCCTTGGTAGAAATATAGTTGCCGATGCGCTCCGCCGGGTGGGCGAGGAAGTTCGCATTCATGACGATTGCTTTTCGGCGGATACAAAAGACGAAGTCTGGCTCTACGAAGTCGGCAAGAAGCAATGGGTAGTTTTGACGAAAGACGCAAGAATTCGTTATAGAGAATTGCAATTTCGTGCTGTCAGAATGGCGTCTGCCGCCGTATTTGTGTTATCTGCCAAGTAGCCTGTAACAATTTACGACCACCATCTTCTTGTTGTGCAATCCATATTAATTTTGCTACATTTAGTGATAACTTTAGACACGTTTTGGACACCTGAGGACATCGAGAAGAAAGACAAAAAACATTCAAGCAACGTAAAGTACCAGCCTAAAGATAGTTGCACTCCTTATGGCGAGATAGCTCAGCTGGTAGAGCGACGGACTGAAAATCCGTGCGTCCCCAGTTCAATCCTGGGTCTCGCCACCACTTAGGTTTACCAGAATAATCGTGCTGCTCGATGACTTGCTTAGGGGGTTTTGGGGACACATCACTAATCCCAAATTATTTCGGGCTGGAAGATGCCTCAGGGAAAGGACCGGAGCCGGCTTCTGGCGGTTTATCTGCTTCTAACCTATCCGCTTGAGCCTCCAATGAATCTGCACTTTTTTCGCATTCATTGGCCAAATTTTCCATGGACTTGCGAAACTCTTCGCTCTTGGTGGTATCCTTGGCCTCTTCTCTATACTTCGGAGCATTTTCACGCAACTCTTTTGCCCTCTGACGATTCCATATTGCCAATTCCGCCAATGTCTTGGCCCCACTGGGATGGCCACCGGGAGTGCTTGTCCCTGAGGGGCTAATGGGCATCGAGGATGTTACGCTTGATGTAATGGTGATCGATTGAGGCTCTATAAAATCAATAAAACCAGTATCCCATTCTATAGTACTTTGATTGGATGTTTGTTCTGTCAGAGCCCCCGAAGCCGAAGAATTTGCCTGCGTTGTCGTGGATGGATTACTGCTGGAAGAATCCTGCGTGGAAGCAGGGGTGATGCAGTTATCTGCAGCTCTCGCCCAGTTGCATGGAGCCAGCAGAAAAATCGCCACGAAGGGCAACGCACGGGGAAGCATTGCTGATTTCATTTACTTCCCCTCGACTACCAACAGGCTATTTAACAACGGCGAAATATCCGTGGTTGGCCGGCCAGCAGCATCGCATATCTTGGTCTTGGCGGCCGAAGCCGAGCGCAATGCGGGTATGCGCTCTTTCAAGCGCTCGTCGTAGGTGGGAATGCGCATTTGGTAGAAGACGCCGGTCGGGATTTTTTCTCCCCATTCCTGCGCTTTGATAAATGCCTGCATTTGCTTTTGCTGAATTTCCTCGGCATTGCTTGGGTCGTGTACCACGGGGTCGTAACCGATCGAGTCCAGCTTGTAAATTCTTGGCGGCCCCGCGATTTTTTTGCCATCGTCATCCACCTCCGTGCCCTCGTACCATTCTTTGGTTTGCAAATTGTTGTATGTCGGGCAGGGCTGCAATATGTCGATGAGCGCGAAGCCCTTGTGTTCGATTCCCTTGCGAATGAGATCCTTGAGGCCCTTGGGATCATACGCATAGCCGCGGGCAATGAACGTGTACCCGCAACTGAGCGCCACGGCCAGAGGGTTGATCGCGTCGTTGATGTTGGGGCTTGGCAAGGACTTGGGTTTCTCGCCGCGCCGTAGGGTGGGGGATGCTTGACCCTTGGTGAGACCGTATACGCCGTTGTTGAACACGATGTACGTCATGTCCACGTTGCGTCGTCCGGAATTCAGGAAATGCCCAGCGCCAATGCCGTAACCGTCTCCGTCTCCGCCCGTGGAAATAACCGTGAGCTCCGGATTTGCGAGCTTGGCGCCGATCGCAAACGGCAGTCCGCGCCCATGCAGCGTGTGAATGCCGTAAGTGTTGATGAAGTGCGGTGTTTTGGAGGAACATCCAACGCCCGAGAATACCACCACGCGGCTGGGATCCATCTGCATATCGGTCAGCGCCATCTGAATGGAACCGAGAATGCCAAAATCCCCGCATCCCGGACACCAATCGTTGTGCGCATCGGTTTTGTAATCGGCCATCTTGAAAACGGGCTTGCCGCCCGTGGCAGGCGTGGATGAGGCTGTTGCTACACCAAGAGTTTTAGAGTCCATGGGTCAATACCACCTTTCTGGAGTCTTCCTTCATGATTTTGCTCACGCTTGCGACGATCTCATCTTTCGTGATCGGGCGACCGTTGAATTTGAGGATTTTGTGATCCATCGCAATTCCGGTGCGTTCGCGGACGAGATGCGTCATTTGCCCGTCGTAATTCATCTCCACACCGATTTTCTTTTTCGCTTTGCCCAGAAACTGCTCCACGAATTCGGTGGGAAACGGCATGGCCAAAATAATTTGAAGGCAATTGGCCGTGATACCGGCGGTTTTTAATTCCTCCAGCGCATCTATCACTGCTCCTTTGGTGGAACCCCAGGTGACAAACGATATGTCCGCTTTTTCAGGCCCATAGACCTTGACCTTTTGATCCAGCGGGATTTCTTTCGCGGCCAGATCAAGCTTAGCCTGGCGCTTGTCCATCATCCGTATGCGATTGTTAGGTTCCTCGCAGATGTGGCCTTGCTCGGTATGCTCGTCGCCGGTATTCCAGAATACTCCTCCCGGCAAGCCAAGAACCGCGCGCGGAGAAATGCCATTGGCTGTAAATTGGAAGCGCTTGTAGATACCGTCTGGCTGCGACTTCAAATGATTCGCCAGTTGTTCCGCATCCAGCAACAAGCCACGATCAATATGCACTTTGCTCGTGTCGTACCATCGCACGGTTTTGGTGCTATTCGCGACGGCTTTGTCGTTCATCACGATGACGGGCATTTGATAGCGATCGGCCCAATTGAAGGATTCCGCAGCGACATAGAAATATTCATCCAGGCTTCCCGGGCATACCACGATGCGCGGAAAATCTCCGTGTCCGATGGTCAGCGCGAATTTCAAATCGCCCTGTTCATGCCGCGTGGGCAATCCTGTGGATGGTCCGCCGCGCTGATAATTGAATATCACCACGGGAACTTCGTTGATGCCTGCCCATCCGAGGCCCTCTGCCATAAGACAGAATCCTGGGCCCGACGTGGACGTGGACGAGCGCACGCCCGTGAGCGCGGCGCCGAGCGCGGATAGTATGGCTGCTATTTCATCTTCAGACTGCACGACCACGGTTCCGAATTCCGTATGGCTTTCCAGGTATTCGCTCTCATCGCTGGCGGGCGTGATCGGGTAATACGTTTGAAATTTGCAGCCGCCGAGAATCTTGCCGATGGCCGCGGCCGTAGTGCCGTTGATGAGAATGCGTTTTTCGCCGGCTGGCACGGGAATCTTGGATAATTTGTAGTCGAATTGCGAGCCGAACGCGCTTTTCACCATTTCGTAGGCACGCTTGCCGGCTGCAAGATTCATGGGGACCAAGTGGGCTTTTTTACCGCTAAACACCCATTCCAATGTTTTAGCCAGGTACGCGATGTCAAATTCCAGCAATCCGAAGGAGGCTGCCACGCTGATCACGTTTTTCATGATCATCAGCTTGCTTAGGTCGGCCTTGTTGAACTCCTTGGCGGTTTCTTGAATGATTTGCACGTACGGAACGGGGACCCAAAGGATATCTTTGCGGGTAAGCTCTGCAACGGGAGTCGTCTGGGGATCATAAATGATGGCCCCGCCGGCCACTACCTCTTCACGGTGAACCTGAAGGGTTTCTAAATCGAAAGTCGCCAGCAAGTGCACGGCGTTGGTGCTGGAATGAATGTCCTTCTCGGCGATGCGCACCATGA
>CAZOWS010000136.1:0-8222 GCA_964583365.1 uncultured Actinomycetota bacterium | reverse complement strand
GGTCAACAGACCCGCGTTTAAGCCAGCCGAGCTTTCTATTCTCGTCAATGTCCCTCCATTCGCTATCGCTAGCCCATTGCTCGAGTACCAATAGGCTAGTGAATTATTCTTCAATGTCACCGATGTGCTGATCGTGGACGTTGAGCCACTTTGTAATAGGATAATCCCTGTCGTTCCATCCAGTATTCGAATCCCAGTAAAGGTCAAAGCACCTACTTCATCATTGTTCGAATTCGCGTCGATGAGTATCGCATAGGCACCTGGCCCGGCGGTTCCCGTTAAATCGCCCGCTATCACAGCACCATCTTTCGCGGAAACTGCAAGCGCACCTGTTGAAGCCATAACTCCCAATGTCGCAACGGAAAGACCATTGGACGTAATGGTTGTGCCACTAGCCCCGGAATAGATTGTGCCCGCGCTATGCGTGTAGGTATCTGCATCTATGCCCGTATTGTCGTTACTATCCGAATCCGCCGTAATCGTGACAGAAATCGGCCGGCTCCCGCCGCTGCCAATGTCGCCATTGATGCTCAGACCACCCGTGGCGGATATCGCCACTGCCCCGGTCCCGGTCACGCTTCCTATCACGCCATCTTCACCCGCATTGACCGTGATGGCCCCTGTCCCGGCATTGATGCTGCCGCCCACCACGCTCACCTTTCCCGTGCCATCCGCAGCGCGGCCAGGGAATGCCGCGTCTGCCGTGAGCGTGATAGTGCCTGTACCCTGCACAGTTAAAGCTGCGTTGATATTGATGTCTCTACCAGCTTCCCAGACAATGTTCTTGCCGCTGTTCATCGTTAGGGCGTTGCTGAGAGTAATATCCTGAATGGCTTGAAGGAATAGCTCTGAAAATCCTGTTACATCGGCAATCTCTATTGTTGTCGTGCCCGCCAGAGGAGCAAGTTCCACGCCCACGTCCGCAGTGCCATCAGGATTGTTCCCGGGATTAGCTTGAACCGTTGTATTTAAAACAATATCCAAGGGATCCAATAGCAACTTCGCCCCCACATATCCCTCTTGGGCAATACCCCGCAACGAGCCATTCCAACTCACGGTGTCATGCGCGCTCAACTCAATGAAGCCGGCATTGCCCTCCATGGTGCCACCGCTCACATCCACTATGCCGCCGTATTGCAATTGCGTGTTCCCATCCCATGCGTTAATGAAGATATCGCCACCCGTGCCACGAAATCCATCGACTTTTGCCATCGTTCGGCTATTACCCAACAACCATGTGCCATGCTCGGAGTAGATTTCTATTTTCCCCGCGTTGCCTCGATCGGCAGCATTGGCGCTGACTATGCCTGCCTGAACTGTTTTTTCTCCGGACATGAGAATAGTTCCGGCATCAGGATTTTCTACGGTTCCGTTGGCGTGCAGTTGGCCTGCGTTCATCACGAGGCCTGTGTCCGCAACCAATTCAAGACGCCCGTTGTGCTCGCGAAGGGAATTCGCCTCTATGCTGCCGGTTTGATTCACAGCCTTGTCAAAAATGGAGGAGAGTGTTTTTGCTGTCAATTGCACTTTGCCACCGTTGGCGGAGATGAGACCCGTGTTGGAGATAGCTTCTTTTATGGGAGCGCCGCCGTTGGTCAACACCTGTTCTTTCGTTGGCTCATCGATTCCGACGGCAATGAGTTTGTCGTCTGTTACAGTGACCATAGCGCGATCGCCGGAGGCCATCGCAACTGTTCCAAGTTCTGCATTCAGCGTTCCTGTATTTCCTACGGCTCCGCCCAATAAAAGAATGAAACCATTTTGCACAGCCAGTATTTTCCCATCGTTGATTATCGCGCCCGTGGGCATTTCGCCATTGCGCGCGAAATAATAGCGTGACGCAAGGAAGTCCGAGGACTTGATGTCCAGCGAAGAAGCAATCAAAGAAGCGACCTGAATCGTGGATGTAGGGGCAAAATAGACGCCGGCTGGATTTACCAAGATTACGCCGCCATTGGCATTTAAGGCTCCGGTAATGGTTGTTGCGCCTGGCCCGATCACTCGGTTTAAGGCGATGGAGGTAGCGGAGGGCTGCATGAAATTGACCGTCTCATGGCTTGCGATATTGAAACTCTGCCAATTGATGATGACCTTATCCGAGGTGGTGATATTGAGCGTGTCCGGATTAGGGTTTTGAAATTCAGCCGCGCCATCTTCGATTTGAGCGCCTTGCGGAAGCCCCAAGGCAAGGGTGGGGTTTAGAAGGCAAAGAGACAAATAGATCGCCACTATCATCCTACCCGTTGTAAGCAAATGTAACATCGCATCTCCTTAATAGAAGCATCTACAATGCCATTATACGTTATAAATACGATATTTGCAACTAAATTTTGTCATCTAAAATTTGTCATCCTGAGCCTGAGGCGAAGGATCTTGTTGGGCAGGCTAGATCCTTCAGGCCTTGCGGGCCTTCAGGATGACAGACGTCGGTCTATTTATGCTTGAGAATTTCTGGATTAGGAAGGTATGTCGTCAATGCAAAATGAAGGCGTGTTTCTTGGCCGTCTTGGGGAGTGTTTCCTATGGGGATGCCCCAATCGATTTGGGCACTTGCAAAATTGGTTATGGATATTCGCATACCTGCTCCTACTCCTATGAGAAACCTACTGGCGTCCGCGGTCCCTGCGTTTCGCAAATAGACTTTGGCCAGATCAGCAAAAGCTACGAATTGAACGGCATCCAAAAATGTCTGTTTCGTTCCAGGCACCAGAAAGTCTTTTGGGATAAAGTAGGGAGGCAGATGCCATTGGGTGCTTTGAAAAAAACCATAATCTCCGAGGGAATCCTGTTCCACGTAGCCGCGAACGGAAGAAAATCCGCCAGCCGCAAATTCTTCCGACGATAGCAGGCGGTATTTCGTGAGCTGTGCCTTGAATTTAGCGGTGAGAAAAGAATCAAACGGTAATTTCTGCACGCGCGTAAAATCCAGGGTGTCCTTAAAAAACTGTCCTCCCGCTCCTTCTTTATTGGAGCGGCTGTCCACCTTTACGCTGGCGCCCAGGAAACTAGAAAGTCCAAGGGAAAAACTGTCGTTGAAATACGTACTGCCCCATGGATCGCGCAGCGTTAGGTTCGGGCCGAAATGAAAAACGCGCAGATGATCGCGTGAATTGTCCTGGCCGTCTACCGTGGACCACAGCTCTTTGATGTCGAAACCTGAATTTAAATCAAGCGACCAATTGGGATGCTCTGCGATAGGCTGCATATAACCGAGTCCCCAAACGTTGCCGCCTCCCTTGACCTTTAGCGGACGCAATTCTTTTCCCAACGACACGTCGTTGTAGGAATAGGAGAGCGTGACTAGGCCGCTGGTAGGGCTCAGCGGAAAAACATACGAGATGGACTCGCCGACGAAATCGCCGTGCTCGGAAATCGACGTCGTGTTGAACAACATGTCATCGCGTCCCAAAAAGTTGTTGTGTTGAAATTGCATGCCTTGGCGCAATCTGCCCGAAAGCCTTGTTCCATGATTGTCGAAGAGATACGCAACATGAAGAGGGGATTGATCCGTGACATTGAACAAGACGTCCGTGGTTTCCGGTTGATCGCCGGGTAGCATCACGGCTTTTACTTTGCGATCGGGATTACGATTCAAGCGGGTCACGCCGCGTTGTAATTCGTCGAATTGAAGAATTTCATTGGGCTTTACGGTTATAAACTCGCTCAGCCAGTCGCTCTTAAAATATTTATTACCTGCAAAGGTAGTTTTTCCCAGTTTACCTTCCAGTATTTTTATCACGATCGCCTGCTCATCCAATTTTTGAGGTGGCACAATGGCGCGCGAGGTCACGAACCCCTGCAATCGATAGCGTTCGGTGATGCTTTTGGCGATGGCTCGGAGTTGAGTCAGCGTCAGATTTTGATTTTCAAATTTTTCTATCAATGGTCTGAGATCTTTCAACGGTATGCTTTTGGCTCCCTCGAGCTGTATTGTTTTAACGAAGAATGACTTCTCGTTTTCCTCCGGAGCAGCGGGTTCGTCTTCTTCGGGTGCTTCAATGGGAGGGCTGGCTGGAGCGACTTGAGGGTTGACCTTTGTCTGATTTCGAAAAGCCTCGGTCTCGGCGCCGATGGCATTTTGAGGATTTTGTTCTGCATGGGCGACATCTAATGAACACAACAATGCGGCAAGAATTGTTGCGAGTAAAAGAAGGCATGGTTGAAGAACTTGAGAGATGGGTTTGCTGGTTCGACGCATTGGTGCGATAGTTTAGGATCTAAACTGTAAAAATCAAAGCAGATAGTAGTTGCCCGATTTATCGGGCAGCACTCGCAGGTTTTACTTGCAGACATCGCTCGATAAATCGAGCAACTACAAATCGGCAATCCGACAAATCGCTTGTTCTAGAATAGCTTGACCAGGTTGATGGGCGATTTTATACTGTGCCCATGTTAGACAAGAATCTTGAGAGAAGGCGGTTTGTGCGTGGGCGCGGTGATGAGGATTATCTGTTTGCGGTGCAAATAGAGGACATCATTACCGAAGCCAAGAATATAAGTATTGGCGGGTTGATGTGCAAAGTCAATCGCGCGTTCAAACTCAAGGCGATCGTGCACATGACGTTCATACTGCCTATGTATATGGGCGAGCGAGTTTCTTTTGAAAAAATTCAATGCAAGGCCCGCGTTATGCGCTGCGAGTCTCTTCCTGAAATTGATGACCCGGATTGCCATGGCCTTGGACTGGAATTTGTCAAGATCACGCCGGCCCAGACAGCCAAGATTGCCAAGTTCGTGAAGCATGCTTTTGCGTCTGATAAAAAAGGCAAGAAATCCTCTCCTGTATCCTTAAAAATCACTCCTCACAAAGCTGGATGATACAAACTTCGCGGGTGGATACTTCGCTCGGATGTTTCGTGGCCGAATGGTCCGAGCGGGGGTTGAGTGCGTTGTGGTTTTCGAGATCCTTCGCTACCGCTCAGGATGACAGGGTCGGCGCTCAGGATGACAGAGCCGGCGCTCAGGATGACATGCTGCGAGAAGATCTCCGCAAATATCTCGAAGGGTATTTCGTGTCCTGGCGAACGCCTTTAGATTTTGGTGCTGCCACAGCTTTTCAAAGGAGTGTTTGGCAGGCCATAACCAAAATTCCTTTCGGAGAAGTTCGATCGTACGCGTGGCTGGCGCAAACCGCGGGTCAGAGCTTGGCGACGCGAGCGGTGGCGAATGCCTGTGGCGCAAATCCTTTTCCTGTAATAATTCCATGCCATCGTGTGGTTGCTAGCAACGGGAGTCTGGGTGGTTACTCGGCTGGTGTTGCGTGGAAAGAGAAGCTTCTCGCGGTCGAGAGAGGAAGTCACCATCATAATTATGAATCACTAAAAATGGACAATAATATGCCCGGAATTTGGGCGGGGAGCCTACGCTAATGCAAGCGCAATCCAAGAGAATAGTTTTGTGCAATGGGTGGCGCACGCCGTTCGGCCATATCAACAAAAGTTTATCGGGTTTTAAGGCCGACGATTTGATGGAGATGACGCTGCGTCATCTGGTAGCTGATGCGAAGATAGACCCGCAACTTTACGATGGCGCGATCGTGGGATGGGTCGGGCAGGGAAGTCATGCGCCGAATATCGCGCGCGTGGCGGTTCTGCGCGCGGGATTGCCGCTGCGCTGCGTCGCGTTCACGGAACAAGTCAATTGCGTGTCGGGTCTGGAGACCGTGGCATCGGCTGCCAGGCGCATTCTATGTGGCGAAGGGGAGATCTTCATCGCGGGTGGAACCGAGAGCATGAGTCAAATGCCCTACACGATTCGCGGAGACAGGCGCACGGCTGGCATACGCACGTTGGAAGACATCAAGAAAAATTGGAATACGCTGCTGCAAAATCCCAAAATCGATGTCGGGGATTGCCTGCTTGAAGGTCTCGTGGATCCTGTAAAAAAAATAAACATGGCTGCGACGGCAGAAATTCTCGCCCAGATCCATGGCATCACGCTCGAGCAGCAAAATAAATACGCGCTGGTAAGTTATGAGCGCGCGCTGAATGCCATTGCCAGTAAGCGATTAGCCGACCATATTTTTCCTGTCGAGATTGCCCCCGGCACGGTTTTTGCCGAGGACGAAAATCCAGGCATGCGCGAACAATTCGTGAAAGAACCCTCGAAACTTTCCAAGATGACGAAGCTCTTTGACACGCCCGCGTTCACGCTGCAGCAATTCTATGAATCGTACGCCGCGGAGCTGGAAGGAAAAAAATTCCAGCCCGGAATATCGCAAGCGACAGTAACTCCGTTCAACGCATGTCCACGCAGCGATGGAGCCGGAGCAATGATTGTTACGACGGATATTACGGCGAAGAAACTCGGCCTAAAAATTCAAGGCGAATTGATGGGTTGGGATTTTGCAGGAACGGATCCCGCGCAAATGGGTAAAAGCCCCACGTATTCCACCGCGCATGTCTTGCAAAAATTGAAGTTGAAGCTCGAGGACATGGGTGTCATTGAATTACACGAGGCGTTTGCAGCGGGCTGCCTCGCGATATTCAAGATCGGCCAAAAAGAATTTGGCCACCCGTGGCAAAGTCTTTGGGAGTCAGCCGTGGTCAACCCCAACGGTGGATCTCTGGCCTTGGGGCATCCGTTGGCTGCATCCGGAACACGCGTGCTACTCAACGTGCTTGCAGAATTCTCTAGAAAATCAGATATAAAATACGGTATGGCAGCAGCTTGCGCTGCAGGTGGTATGGGCTGCTCGATGGTGTTGCGCCGTTACGAGGCATAATTCCTCTTTTTCTCTGGATTTTCTGTTTTTCTCTGCTAGAATTCCGCGCCTACTCTATGCGGTTTGAACCATGAAGCCTCCTGCTATTCAGAAAAACCATTTGAGCATTCACGCGACCACGCGCAGCGTAGCCGCGATGATTTTTAATCCCCAAGGTCAATTGCTGAGCAAGGCATTTGCTGACATCGCGCAGCATAATCCGGAAACCGGATGGGTGCATGTGGATGCCGAAGAAGTTTGGCGTGCATCTCTTAAAACCTGCGAAGAAGTAATCACCAAGGCCAGTTTATACTCCGAAGAAATTCAAACGTTTTCGATAACCAGCGAGCGGGGCACGGCCATGATTTGGGATAGGGTCAGCCAAGAAGCGTTGACGCCGCTTATTGCCGAGAGATGCCGCCGCACGGATAAAATAGTTGCCGATTGGAAACGAAAAAAACTTGATAAACTCACACTTAAAAAAACAGGTCTGCCCGCACGAGGCGCTTGCAGCGCGCCGAAACTTGTTTGGTTACTGAACGAATACCCGAGCCTGCGCAATCGCGGAAAAAAACACGAGGTCTTGTTCGGTGGAATCGAGAGCTGGCTTTTGTGGAATTGGACGCTCGGCAAAGTTCATGCCATGGATTACACCAACGCGGCGGCAACGATGCTTTTTGATTTGCGCGCGTTTCGCTGGGACAAGAAGCTTGCGAAAAAATTGAATATTCCGTTGCCGATGCTGCCAGAGGTAAAACCCTCGGGATCCTTGTTTGGCAGCACCGAACAGCAAGGGGTATTGCGCGAGGGTATTCCCATTGGTGCAATTGCCTCCGATCAGGCCGCGGCTTTGTTCGCGCTGGCTGGTCTTGAAAAAGGCCAGGCCAAGACGAGTTACGACAAGGATTGCCACGTGATGGTCAATATAGGCAATAGGCCCAAGTTTTCTAAATCAGGCTTGGCGACTACGATCGCGTGCTCTATAGCCAAGCGGGCAACTTATATTTTGGAAGGAAATATTCCCAACGGTGGATGGCCCACGCATTGGCTTCGCGACGCGTTGCATTTGGTGGACAGCATTCAGGAAACATCCGAGATTGCCCAGAATGCAAAATCCGATGCGCGTTTGTATTTGGTTGGCAACGATGTGGGTGGTGGGCTATGGGGATTGCGCCCCGAAACGCGCAAAGAAGACCTTGTGCGCGCGGCTTTGGAGGCCGTGGCCTTGGAGATGCACGAGACTTTTAATCGTTTATCCAAAGAATCGGGAACATCCTTACGTGCGGTATTCGTCGACGGCCCGATGTCTCAAAATGACTTCTTGCTGCAGGCCCAGGCCAATGCTAGCGATCTGGACGTTGCGCGAACGAAGTTAGGAGAAATGGCCTGCCTCGGAGTTTCTTATTTGGCCGGTGTTACCGTGAAGCAATACAAAAGCCTTACGGCCATTTTGCGATTGCGCCCCATTGATCAACATTTTCGCTCGCGCATTTCCTCGAGGGAAAGAAAGACTTGGCTG
>CAZOWS010000135.1:0-2923 GCA_964583365.1 uncultured Actinomycetota bacterium | reverse complement strand
GGGTATCCATAGGGCCTGCGCCAGGGTTGCTAATCCGGTATCTCCGGCCGCAACAAGAGAGTGCGCTGCGGCGCTGACCACCAAGAGATCTGGTGAAGCCAATCCCTTCATGAGTATTTGCACAGATTCAGCATCCCCGATTTTGCCCAAGGCCTGCAATGCGCGCCTTTTCACCCAACCATTGGTTTCGACTTCATTGATCAATCGCGCAAAGGCATCGACGGCGCGGGCTTCTTTCAAATCGCCTAGCACTTGTATCACCTGCAGGACAATATCCTCGTCAGAACTTTGTAATGCGCCGATAAGAGTGTCTATCGCCTCTTCACGGCTTGCTCCTTCGGATGGGATTGCGTATCGCAGGATTTGCCTGGCCCGAATGGAATGCCGCAAAAGCGACAACGCCGCTTGCGCTTCCCTCTGGAAATCCGGGCGAGGATCTTTGGCGGCAAGCTCCAGCGCTTTTTCGCTAGCGCTGTCATGAATGAGCCCCAGCGCTTTAGCAGCAGCCGCTTTCACGTCCGTGGTGGCCCCAGGATCGCGACCAACGAGCTCCATTAAATAAGGCACAGAAGCACGATCGCGCATTTTTCCCAACAACGCGATAAGCTCGGGATCATAGCGCACGGCCATCACAGCCTGGCGCAGCGCCGCGATAGCCTCGGGGGTGCCAATCTCCAGCAAGGCCTTTGCGGATTCATGGCGAATCACTGCGACCTTGTTTTGCGCCATCTTGGACAATAATGGAATAGCGCGGGCATCGCCGATCAGCCCTAATTTGCCGGCCATATTTGCCCGAAGAGTTTCTTGATTGCGCGGGCTCTCGAGTCCCTTCATCAACTCGAGAACTATGTCCATGGATATGAGATCCGTAGCATCCATCATGAACATGATGCGATTTTCGGACCTGTGAATCCCAAGAAATTCATCCCGCAAAGGTGATGCATACGCCATTTTTCGAATTTTGCCTAGAATGGGTTTGGATTGTCGCGCAATCGCATCTTGCAGGCAGATGGGTAATTCCTCCACTGGATTGGGCGTTCCAGGTCCCCAAGTTTTTGGATCGCCGATAAGCGAGATCGGAGCGTCCAAGGCAATCGAATCATGGTAATAGCGCACGATCATGTCGCGTATGAAATCAGTGTCGGATACTTGCGGCCCATAGACATTCTCGAATTTCCTTTTGAGATTCGAAAATTCGGATGGACTCAAATTATCGCGTAATGTCTTTTCCAGCGCTGTCACGATGTCCGAGCGCCGCTGAAGCAAAGCATGCAAATCGGAGTAGAACTGGACAAGACCTAGAATTTTTACATGTGTCCACCGCTCATGTTCTTCTACGAGAACTCCACCACTAGATAGGGAATTCACACTGTAGACGCTCAGGGCCTTGGAAATTAAGGTGGCAAGGGTGTGGCGGGCGGGCTTACCAAAATTGCGTTTGGCCATTCGCAGCAGGCGATTGTACCAGCTATATTCCTTCCCAATGAATGAAGCAAGCTCGCCACCGTTCAGGATACGGTCAAAATCGCCTTTCTTAAGGCCCAATTCGTCCTCATAACCTCCTAAGTGCTCAATTAATTTCATTACTGAGCTGCGAATGTATATGGGAAAACGATACAGAGGTGGCGCAATAGGTTCCAGAGGCTCGGGCAACGCCGGTATCATGGCCGGTGTTGCGGCCAGAGATGTCAGCGGCGGCGTGGGCGGCGGGCGCTCGATGTGCGATTCTTTTTCGCGCAGGCCTAGAAGCGGCGCGAGATCGCCCAACGGGAGCATCTTGCCATGGCCATGTACCTTGAGATTGGCCAAGCTCATCAAGATGTGATTGAGAATTTCCAAGCTGGGCTCGGCCGGGAGATTGATGTATTTGTCGAATTCGTTGATGTCGGGAGAATTCAGGCCTATGGCGACAATGTCTATGCCCTTTTCGCGGGCGATGCGTAGCCATTTGGCAAGTTCCGCGCGACCGGGGCCGGTATCCTGGCCGTCGGTGAATAGGATCTCCAGTTTATTTTTCTGCGTGACACCTTCGTATTTGGCGATAATACCTTTCACGGCATTGACGCCATTAATGCCGTCCCCGCCCATCCGTATTTGATTTGTGTGGTACACAAGATCATCCTCCGTGGAGCGGGCACCGAATCCAATTTGGGGAATAAAATCTGCTTCAATGCGGCTCATGGAATAATCCACTTTCTTCTTGCCCTCAGCGGCTGCCCGCGCCATGTGGAAAACGGCCAAAAAGTAGCGAGCCATACGCGTGATTTGCGATTGCACGATACTCATGCTACCGCTGGTATCAATCGTAATCCCCATGGCCAATTCTGCCTCGGCGGGAATAATTTTTTCCTCTTCAAACGGCTCCACAGGGTTTTCTAATTCGCGTTGAGGTTTTATCCTGTCGCCGCTTTCCTGAGGCCGCACATAACGCTTGGGCTTTCCTTGGAATATCGCCAGAAAGGCCTTGGCCGCCTTACGCGCGGATTCGCTGACTTCGTCCAACCAACGCCCCAGCACGCTGGCCTTGTGAATTTCTGCGCCAGCAAGATCAAAGTCGGGTAATTCCTCGTCCTCCGCTTCATCTTGCCGCTCTGCGCGGCCCTTGCCGACATCTTCATCCACCTCATTTTCCGTGTCGGGATTGCGGCCGTCTTTGACATTGTCTTTGCCTTCTTCTTCGGGCATATCCACGCGCACACCATCTTGCTGGCTGGGGTCTACGCGTGTGGCAATATTGCCGTCCACACCGCGCATGATTTCGGAAATTCTGTCCCCGGCTTGGGAGCCCGGAGCGACGAAATAGACGCCATGCAGGCCGCTGGCTAAATAATCACCATGATCATAGATATAACGAGCCAGCTCATTGAGGGCATGAGAATCCAGTGGCGATAACAGTTTTAGGACAGATGCAACGGCTTCGGCA
>CAZOWS010000134.1:0-5204 GCA_964583365.1 uncultured Actinomycetota bacterium | reverse complement strand
GTTTAATTTCTTTGACGCGAAGGACGAACCACTGCTGGGTAATGGAGCATCGGATTTATTTTTGGACAAGGATAACGTGTGGGCTATCACAGGCAAAGGAGTTGTACGATACAACAAGGCCACGAAGGCATGGTCCAACGTTCTTGCGCCGCCGGATAGTGGGACGGCTACTAATCACGTGATGACTATTGCGCGCGTGGGGGACAAAGTGTGGTTCGGACGATTGAAAGGCTTGTCCGTATTGGATTTGCCATCGGGTCAATGGCGGCATGATGAGTCCATTAGCGGTGTGCATTCGATAGGCGCGTTGGAGGATGGCTCCGGGAGAATCTGGGTCGGTGCTTGGCAAACGCTTGCGCTCTTGGATGCGGATGGTCGGGTTCTGCAACGCTATGATCAGAATTCTCACCGCGCGCTGTACAACGATGCCCCTCGTATTATCAACGGTCAACCTTGGGTAAACAGGGTGGACATTATTTGGCGCTTCGCCTCCGGCAAAGACTTCAGCAAGCCCGTGTGGGAAGAAAAGATTCCGGTGACCGTCGGCGAGGCTGTTCAGAAAATCTCGCGGCAAACGCCGGCGCTCAACGAGCCCGGTCGCTACGATTTGATTGGGGAGTTTCGCTCGGCGCGCGGGCAATTGCTGGCTGAGGCAACGCGCGTGTTTTACGTGAGCGATGGGAAATTTCTTTTGGAGTTTTCTCCGGATAAGGCGCATTACCGGCCTGGCGAAGACGTAACTCTTTCCTGCGCAGTTACAAATTTGCTTGCGAGCGATGTCGCGGATGTCCCTGTGAATCTCATGGTGGGGTCCGAACAGGTGTATTCCGAAATTCTTGCGCTGGCGGCCGGACAAAAAGTCACCTTTGTCGCGCATGCAACCCGATCGACATCGTTCACGGCGGAATTGCATGCCGCGGATTCGGTGCTGCGGCAGGATATTTCCATTGAGGCGCCAATCGGTGAAGCCGCATATGTGGGACCTGTTTCTGTCGGCCGCGTAGAATTTTTGGCTGGTGCGCGTTTGCGTAATACAGGAAAAGTGGCGCTGGAAGGAACACTGCGCATCGGCGAGAGCGGAGAGTTGCAGACATTCAGCATTGCCGCCGGCCAAACCCAGGAATTTACCAAGAGATTTCAGACGACGAAAGATTTTGATCTCAAAATTGAAATCAGCGGCGACATAGAGAAAATCATCAATCAAAAAATTGGCATGGGCGAAAAAGCTGTTGTGACCTGGGGTATGGGTGACAAATTACTCGAAGGACAGCAGGCGCTTCCCATCCGTATCGCCAACACGGGCACAGTGCCGTTGAATGCCCCATTGGAATGGGACCTGGATGGTCAAAAGGTTCAAAAAGATTATGAAATTTCCGTGGGCGACACGGTCCGCGACCAGTGGATCAAAGATATTTCCCCGGGCAATCATGTTTTGAAGTGGAATTTTCTGGATCAAAGCGGGGAAGCGCATTTCAACGTCATCCCCGACAAAGTTCTATTGGAGATACAGGCAGGGGAGCCGTTGCTCGGCGATGGGCAACTCACGATGACCAGCGTTGTGACCAATCGCGGCGGCAAGGATTTTCAAGGAGAAATTGTGTGGGACGCGGGCTTTGTCAGACAGTCTAAGCCACTAGAAATCAAAGCGGGATCCCAGTGGCAGGGGACATGGCATGCCAGCTTAGCCAACGCCGTCGCAGGAAATTATCCTGTGTCGTTCACCATCCCGGGGACAGTCCAAACCGCGCAAGAGAATTCCAAAATCGTGACATTGTCCGAACCTCATTTAACGTGGATCAAGCAGCCAGCCTCGCTCATCGCCCACCCAGGGGATGTTCTTAATTTACAGTGGGAACTTCGCAACGACGGCGATTTATCAGCCGCCCAGCCATGGGATTGCAAAATCGGTGACTTCTTCCTGCAATCCGGAAAAATGTGGCTCGCCCCGGGCGAGTCGCAGACCATTGGTATCAAAGTTAGTATGCCCACAGATATTGCCGCCGGGTCCTACAAAGGTGTGTTTCGCATCGGTGGCAAATCGGCCGGCGAATTCGAGATCAGCGTTGCGGGGGGCAGCGATCTATACATTTCGGCCGCATGGGACAAAAAAGAATACACGGTGGGTGAGCAGGCCATGCTGACCTTCATGATTCAGTCTAAGGAGCAGGCAACGCGGAATCTTCAAGCCGTTGTGCGGCGCGGCGAAGAGACTTGGACTCAATCGTTTATTGTGGGTGGGCCCTCCCTACAGCAGACGCTGGAATTTCCCGTTGTTGCAAAAGCCGTAGACCCACGCCTGGGATTTGAAAAGGTTCTCTACAGCGTTTACGATGAAGATGGACGCTCGCTTTATATCAATCGCATTGATTTGCCCGTCAGCGGCCGGGATTTCATACAGGTGAGCACGGACAAACGCGAATATCTATCCGGTGAAACCGTGCGGTTTACGATTGCGTCCAACAAGCCCGAGCAAATCGCCTTGACCGCGCCTGGATACGAAGAGACGGTTTCCGTTGAGCAAGAGCGATCCGGCGCCTTTGTACTTCCCCAGAATATGATGCAGGGCACGTATTCGTTGGATTTGCGCACTCGCGGTCAGGTGAAACAGAGCTTTTTTAACGTGCGCGGCCGTATCGTGAAGATATTGGAGGATTCGACGCAGAAGATGGAAGATACGGCGGGTTCCAACATGGTTTGGTCGGTAAAAGTTCAGTTGAATCAGCCTGAATCGGTGATATGGAATGTGGTATGGGAGGATTGCGCCGGCCACGTTCTTCAAGAGACTTCGGTCAACAAAGATTTGATAGCGGGCACACAGATTTTGTCAGATTCGCTAAAAATTCCAAGCGACGCTGGCTGCAAAATACATTGCCGCTATTGGCTGGTTGATGCGCGAACAGAAGATGTGTTAGCCGGTGGAACAAAAAATATCGGTTTGGGCAAGCCAACTTTGTTGGGGGTTGTGACATCGAAGGAAACATACAAAGAAGGTGAAGCGATAGAATTAAAAATTGATGCCATGGGTTATGGGACAACGCCCGTGGCTGTCACGGCGAATGGCGAGACATTATGGAAAGGGCAAATGCAATTTCATAGCCCCGCCTCCGCCAATGCCAGTTTTTCAAACCTTGCGCCGGGAAGTTACGTGTTGACAGCACGACTTGGGCCGGATGGGTCAGAGACAATGACCAAAGAAATCACGGTGTTGCCCAAGGATAGTGGGCGCGAGGGTTTGCTGCCGGGTAACGATTCGCCGCTGGCCGCTGCGGATGCAGCAAAAGGAATAGGAGGTACTGGGATTGCCCCTGCGGGCAATGCCAGGGCTCCTTTGGGATTGGCGATCAGCGCGGGGGGGCGGGTGGAGATTGGGAGCGGCGCTGCGCGCGACGTCGGCAGGGAAGCAAAGGATGCTGCATTGCGAGAATCTCTTGTTGTTTCTGGTTCCGACGAGATTGCTTCGCCACCAAGGGCGGCTCGCAATGACAGAAAGGCACGATGGCTTCGAGCCAGACACAAGGCCACGATACAACCGATGACGCATTTGCAACTGCCGGCGTCCCGCCTAGCATGGGATATGCAGCCGACTATGATTGTGACGCCCTCGGCAAATGCCACAACCGGCAACGCGAGTCGCGGAAAAGGGGTCCCCATCGCAATGATCGGGATTCTTACGGCAGTTGTCTCGCTAATCTACATTCGAGCGCGCCGGAGAAGGCTAAAACAGATTCTTCGCTCAGCTCAGAATGACAGGGTGTTCGAGGGACTAAGATCGTAATCCTAAATCAACTCTGCCGCAATCTGGTCGTAGTAGAGAATTCCCCGATGGGCCAATTTTAAGCGCTCGCTGTTCCATTCTAGAAATCCCTGTTGAAGCCACGGCTCCAATTTGGAATGCATGGCCGTATCCTGCGCTAGGCCGAGACGGGAAACCAGTCCCGCGACGTTTACGCCGCGCAAGTCGCGCAGGCCGATCACTAGCAATTCCCAAAATCGTCTTTGCGGGGAAATTTCTTCATCCTCGATAATGTCCACGCGATCGCGCGATGTGGTGGCGATGTATTCGCGCAGCGAGCGCTTCTTGGAGAAGCGGCGTCCTTGCAAGAACGAGTGCGCGCCCGCGCCGAATCCCAAATACTCCCGGCCGTTCCAGTACGCCAAATTGTGCCGCGATTCTTTGAGCGGCTTGGAGAAATTGGATATTTCATAATGCGCGAGACCGGCCGAAGAAAGAATTTCTATGGTTTGCTCTGTCATGCGCAGTTCCATCGTGTCGGTGGCCGGTCGTACTACGCCCTGTTTTTTTTGCTGCCAGAGAACTGTCCCTTCTTCGTAGGTCAAATTGTAGGCGGAGATATGCGGAGGTTCGTAGGCCAGCGCCTGCTGTAGTGTATTTTTCCATCGGGCGAGTGGCTGGCCGGGCAGAGCGAAAATAAAGTCCGTGTTGAAATTATTGAAGCCAGCATCCTTCACCGCGCGAATCGCCGCATGGGCTTCGTCCGCGCTGTGCACTCTCCCCAAAAAGCGCAGCTCGGCGTTGTCGAAGGACTGAACGCCGATGCTGATGCGATTGATGCCCATCGCGCGATAGTCGCCAAGCTTCGCGGTCTCGCAACTGCCGGGGTTCATTTCGAGAGTGATCTCCGTATCAGCACGCAGACAGAAACCCTGGCGAATGGTTTCCAATGTTTGCGCGATATTTTTGGATGGAACATACGACGGTGTCCCACCCCCAAAAAAAATCGTCGGCACTTCGTAACGCGCAGAATGTCGCTGGGCAAAATAAATGATTTCGTCCTGCAATTTGGACATGTATTCGCCGATTGCATCGTCGGACTTCGCGACCGAATAAAAATCGCAATACGGACATTTGACCGCGCAAAAGGGGATATGGACGTAGAGGCTTAAGGATTCCATCGGAGGGATGCTATCAGAGTCAGGGACACCTTAAGCATGATAAAACTCTAACGTTTTACCGGATGCTGGAACGGGGCAAGGGATATTCTTTTCAGGGGACTCGCGGAGGCGCGCAAAGCTTGGTTTGCCGCCGGCATTATGGCGGCAATTTGCGCGCCGAGCGGTAGCGGGCGGGCGCCGCAGGAGCGCCCGAACCGCGTCCCCTGAAAAGAATATCCCTTGCCCCGTTCCAGTGAATTCTCACATAATGGGTTCCACCATGAAACAGTGCCATAGTTGCCAGACGAGTT
>CAZOWS010000133.1:0-8220 GCA_964583365.1 uncultured Actinomycetota bacterium | reverse complement strand
GCCTTGTTGAGTTTGCAGAAGCCTGAGCTGTCCAGCGCTATTTTGGCCGATGAGCCCGGACTGGGTAAAACCATCGAGTCCTTGGGCGCCGCGTTGGACGCGAAGGCGAAGAAAATCATCATCGTGACAAAAGCCAGCACCCTGCACAATTGGAGAAATGAAATCCTCAAGATGACGAATCAGGGTGGCGTTAATGGCTCGCGCATCAAGGTAATCGAAGGCAGCGGCGCCCGCAAAATGCGGGCATTGGAGGAGGCGAAAAGCGAGGGCATTCAATTCGTCATTATGTCGGACGACACCGTCAAGGCGACAACAGGAAAAAATGCGCTGGGCGAGTGGCAATTTAGATATTTAGATGCCATTCGCGCCTTGAAGCCGGACTTTATCATCATGGATGAAGCGCATCGCTTGCAAAGCGATAAGACCAAAAGAACGCAGGCCGTGTCGCAGATCGGGACGGAGGAACAGGAATTGGAAAGCCCCGAAGAACAGGCCCAGCGTATTCGTAAAACGGCGAAGGCTTTGGAGCTAGGATTTTCAACCGCCGGGGGCAACAAGGTGAGAAAGCTTTTGCTGACAGCCACGCCCATGAAGGGGGACACCACGAAGAGCCTTGTCCCACTGATGCGTTGGATTAATCCATCCTTTGTGCAGGAAGAAAATCTTTCCAAGATGAATCGGCTTCTGCGCGCGTGCATGATTCGACGCGTGAAGGATGAGATTCCGGCCCATTTCCCTCCGCTGTTGCGCAAAACCGAGGCCATTGAATTGACCGGTGTTTGGGCGGAATACTACGAAAAAATTCATGAATTGTTGCAAGCCAAGGTGGACGCCAACGAAATGGATACCTTTTCGGCGATGACGATGTCGCGTCTTGTCTCGGTTCATCCTGAGCTGTTGTTGGATCCCGGTGAAAAGGTCGAAAAAGGTATCGCGTTCTTGAAGGAATTGCATGAAAAATATCCCGAGCTTCCAACGCTGCCACCGCTGGAAGAGGCGCCAAAAATTCAGGCGCTTCTGGAATTAGTGAAACAGCGCACGGACGCGGGCGGGAAAGTAATCCTTTTTTCCATGTCCCGAAAAGTCGTGAACACATTGAACACCCTGCTGGAAAAAACCGGGTATGGCATTACCTTTTTACATGGTAAAGAGGGCGCCCGAGAAATGACGCGAAAAGAAAAAGAATTCAGAAATGATCCTAAAAAACAGATTTTTTTGACCACGTATCAAAAAGGAGCCGAATCGCTGAATTTGGAGGCCGCAACGACGGTCATCAAACTGGATTGGCCGTGGGAACCGGAAACCAATATTCAGGCGGAGGCAAGATCGCATAGGGAAACCCAAAAACACCCCGTGCATGTCTTGTCCATGTTGGCCACGATAAAGGGGAAGCGGACATTCGATCAAGATGTGCTGGAAATAGTGGAAGACAAAATGCGCGCGTTCGCAGAAACCGTAGATTCCTTTATCACGGCCGAAGAATCCACGGACAAATACATGCAGCGCGCGAGATCTGCCTTGCGCGCCTGGAGCGGTTTTGACGCGTTCTGGCGAGAATATCAGACCATGTTTGCCTTGTATCGGGAAGGCCAGGTTGCCTTGGCGGAGAAAAAACGCGCAACGCTTGTCGAGATGCTTTCTCGCTACTACGAAAGACTGCCCGAAAGTCTGGGTTACTGTTTATGCGTCTTGAGTTTGTTGGAGCGCTTGCGCAAAGACGCGACTATGCCTGCTGACGAGAAACTCGTGGCGAGAAACGTGGATGCGCGAAAACCGCTGATCGTCGGCAGTCTTTTTTCCGGCGTGGGGAATCTATTGAAGGCCTTGCAGACATTAGAAGATCATGGCAAATGGTCCGATACGCCGCCGCCCGGGCCGTGGAAGGTTGTCGAGATAGATTCCTGCCGGGGCATGTTGGATGAGTCCAAGCTCAAGAATACCGTCTCAGGAATCAATGTCGAGCAAGAGCATCTGGACTTGATAGGGTGCAAGCTGGGCCAGCAGGACAAGAGCTTGGATTTGTTGATCACGGATTTTCTGCAATTGATTCCCAATAAACCACCCTCCTCGGGCGCGCAGGTTTCACGAAGGATATGGATGTTGGGTCAAATCGCTCGAGTGCTAAAGAAAGATGGATTGATGGTGATACTCTCCAAAAAGAAAATCCCCGACGCGATGCAAGATGAGATAAAAGGCGCTTTCGACATTGTGCCCGTAAGCTCCGGCAGGCTTGCCATTCCGGACGAAGCCATTGTTGCAATGTCGGGCGGGGATGCGGCCTTGGAAAACGATATTCGAAAAGAGTTGGGCGTGACGTATATGTTCATCGGACGCAAAATGTCCGACAGGGACACGAGCGATGCGCATTTGGTGCTTTTGTCCAGAAATAAAGAGGGTTTCGGCTGGGGTGAGAGTCGAGGAAGACATGGAGGCAAAATTGGTGGAGGGCGAAAAGGCCCCGCCGGACCCATTGCTCAAGCTCCTGCAACGGGCCTGGGGGCGATACAGAAAATTCCCGATATGCCCGCGATACCGATGGAACCCGTATCGGATATTTTGGAACCTTTATCCCCGGATATGGATTGGGAAGCAAAGAAGGACGAAGTGCTTGAGGCGTACGGACGGCATGTGAATAAATTCGGGGAGCCGCCCGACCCTTATCAATTAGCCCGTGACGTCGGTCTGTCCATTCCTGCCCTCGGCTACGTCGTCTTGCTCATCAATTACGACGATCAACCCCCGTTTGATCCGCTAGGCGCTGGGGCAGAGCAGCCAGGCGCCGAAGTCCTTGGCTTGAAAGAACGGGGTTGGACACGAAAGGCGCCAGTCCTGAAACCCGGGCAAGAAATGCCGGAAGAGGCCGAAAAGTTGCCGCTGATTTGGTTTAAGGTCGGCACATGGAATAAGCACATCACGCCCGAGGCAATTCTATCCATTTGTGAGTTTCACAAGGCGATGTATGGCGATAAGCCGACACACGCGGATCTGGTCCTTTTCTTCTTTGGGGGCAAAAAGCGCGGCAGGGTTAGCGCCAACAATTTTTTCCAAATCTTGAGCGCGCTCAAGCATTTGCCCAAAGACATATTGAGGAAAGCGCCTGCGAGCGGCCGAAAGATAAAGACGCCCGCATCCTTACCCGCGCCTGAGCCTGTTGCACCGCAGCCTAAGGCTTCTGAGTTGTCCCCCAACGGGGCGTATTATTTGCAGGGTTTGGATGTAAAAAAGACGCTCATGCGCGTTGCGCAAGAATTGCAGAACGTTATGCGCGATGCCAGCTCACCCGTTCTCTGGGATGAAGAGAAGGCCGTGACATTGGCCTGGAGCCATTTGCTAAAATCCTCGGTGCAGTTCGCCAAGTATCCCACGCTGTTCGAACTCCGATCTGAAATGGAATCCCGACTCGGAGAGACTTTCGAAATAGGTGAAATTGCCCGCATCGTATTGGAAATCAACAAAAATCTCGCCCCGCTCCTGGCGCCACTGGTCATGAAAGATGAACAAAAATCTTCGGTCAAGGAAAGGATTCAAAAGCTTGCCACGCAAACCAAGAAATTTTGGCCTGCGCGCGACTTTGAAACAAAATTCACGCAATCCCTTATCGACGTTTTGGGGTACACCGCGCTGGATTTTGCCCCCGCGGATTTCAGCGAAATGCAACCCGAAGACTGGGAATCCTTTTTAAAGCAAATGATACTAGCGGACAATCCCAAGGAAATTGCATCACTATTCGGCGTAGCGGAGGGCGATTTGAAATTAATGCCAGTTTTAGTGTATACGTTTCTTAAATGGAATATGGAGATAGTGACAGCAGTCACCGACAATGACTCGGGGGCCTTGTATAAGCAATTCGGCGCGCTGTTGCAAGACAAGGCGATTCTGGCTCCGCTGAGAAAACTCAGCGCCGCCTTGCAAGCGCGGGTGTTGGATATAGCCATGGAATTGCTGGCGGAACGGGGAATAGAAAAGAATTCCATCGTGGAGATTATTCATTCCGATATACTGCCACGCTTTGCCAAAGGGGACGCGGGGGAGATATTGAACGGTATGGCCGCATCTCTGAGGCTCAAGAGAGTTGTCGCAAAGCAAGTGGGCAAGCCCATGGCGGAAGTCTTTGTTCAGCAACTAGCGGGCCTCCCATCTTCTGAATTGGCTCATGTGGCCGATATTTTTCAAGAGCTGAACAACAGGAATTTGGATTATCGGTGGTTGCTGGCAGAAGGCAATACCGTGGCAAAGGATCTGAAAGCCCCCGGTGGCCAGGCTGTTCTACAAATGCCGCTTTCTGAAATCGCCGATTTTTTTGTATTTGCTCTCTCACCCGAATTTGAAAAACCGGAGCTGCGTCTGCGCTATCTCTGGCCGCTGCTTATCTTTAAGAGCCGGCTGCAAAGCGATGATTTTACTTTTGATCAGGTGAAAGACCTCCTTCTAGGACTTGCCAAGGTATCGGAGCATCTCTGGGTCGTCGTCGTGGATGGCATTGATGCATTGTGCGAAAAGGGAAATTTTGAAATCGCAAGAAAAATTTTAAATCAAACACAAACTTATGTCACAAACGGCTATAGCACAGATTTATTATTACATCTTTTCGCTGTGGTTGTTGCTGGAATCCTGCAGCCAGAGAAATTTGTTGGTGGAATCCCGCAGCCAGAGGAAATGGTCCTATTCGGTAAGATATTCAAAAACGCAGAGGAATTAGGTTTGCAGAATAGAGATGCGAGCAATGCCCTTGGGGCTTTGCTGCAAGACCATGTGGATATTAAATTAATAGCCCAGGCCTTGGATCGCATCGTCGCCTACAACAAAGCCTCAGGATCAAGTTTTACGTCCCAGTTAGGTGTATTTACAGAAATGACCAACATCGTCGTCTTGGCCATCGTTTTTTATCCTAGTTGCATGGACGGCAGCGGATGGGATGTGCCGAGGACAGTTGCGTTGCTACTTGCCGTAAGGGCAGCTTCCTCGGATGTTTTAAAGAAACTTCTAGTCGTGACCAGCAGAATGAATGACACCGGTCGAAGGGATGCATTGCCCGCGCTGCTCACAGCTGTGGAAAAATATTTGTCCAGCGGATACGAGCCGGGTTTGCTTGAATGGCTTCTGGTAGGAGCCGCTGAAGGGACAGACATGCAGATTAGCGATATACCCTGGATGGGAAAAATTCTTTCCCAAAGTCGAATCCTGGGATTCAAGGACAAGGATTATCTGGACATCGCGCGCTGCTTGAAGAACCAGTCCTTTCAACCGCAATATCTTTCCGAGATTCTTGAGACATTGATACAACAACTATCCTTGGGTAACAATGGACCCGGATGGCTCAACCTGCCCACCAGGGATTTTCTATACGATGGCAAGTACGTAACGGGTCTGGACAATATGTCGGACATCGTGAATCTCGCCTGGATTTTTAAAATGCATGGCGATCGTTTCGGGTTATTTTCAGATAAAAAAGTCACAACCGAAGCGGATCCAGAATACGCGCGCTATCTCGATTACTACACCCAACTCGTTTCACCCCAAGTCGTCGCGATGTTGCAAGCAAAGGGCTTTCACTTCAAGTTTGTCTTGGCACATTTGGATCAATTTAAACGGGAGGATATACCCAATCTCGCTCCCAACGATATTATCGTGGAAATAACAAATTTGAATCTGTTTGATCTCCTTGAGAAACTCCGAGGCGAGGGAAAAGAGGACTTGAGAAAGGCATTGCAACTCACTGTAAGGATCACGACCGAAAGTGAGGTACAGAAATGGATGGCTAAGCAGCCAGCGGGTTTCATCGATAACGATTTGTATGGATTTTTACTCGAGGGAAACTACAAAATTGCTCAATTTGCACTTCAAGGCCTGCCGTGGAAGGACCAAGCAGTTTTTGGATGGCAGGTGGGAATTCAGCATTTGGCTCCCACTATAAGATTTCTGAGAGGTCTTATCGAAAAAGACCAGAAGGTATTGGCTAATATTCCCGATGTCCAAGCCAAGTTGAAGGTTGTCATGAAAGCCCTCTTGTTAGCACAAGAATATTATCCATTGCAGAGTCCCAATCACGCAACATTAGTAGAAACATTGGATGCAGCAGCCTCGGCAGATATAAATTGGTTAATCGCCGAAAATATTGTGCATGCGGCCAAGCAGACAAACATTCTTCATGTTATCGGCAACGCGCTGGACAAGTACGATGTTACCAATGCGGACAAAATTCGGGGTCAGGGTTTGCGTGAAAAGTTGATCAAGCATTTTACGGATGTTTGGCGTAAAGCTCCACCAGGCGCAGCGCCGACAAAAGCGTTGATAGAATGGTTTAGAGATAAATATACGGTTTTCCAGGGGCCACCCGTGATATTAGGCGCTCACATGCAGGCTCCCAAGAGAAGTGGCGGTTTTGCGGAATTTTTCGTCAACGAAGCGCTGGTCCATGCCTATTCAGGGGATGAAATCAACGACTGGATTATCAATCTACTCATATTGGTGAGTACCCTACCTCAAGACAGGGATTCCATCAGCGAATTCATGAGCACATTGAAGTTTCATTTAATGCTGGGTATCGCTTCACCGATGGAGGCTCTTGACCGGTTTGATACGATCACCTTGTTTCAACAGCATCCAGAACTGCGGGATCATTGGCAAGTAAAGGCTACGAGGGCCCTGTTGGAGGCCTTTAGTGAGTATGGGGTTACCGCGTTGCTGGATGCGCAAAAAAAGCATATACCCGCCGATAGACTGGAATTCATTTATCGTCGCTTGCTAATCAACTGGTTCTCGCGCTTACCAGCCACGGATTTTCCCATGCTTTATCACGTGCCGATGCCAAACGGCGCGCTATTTTTCTATCGCACTCTTTTTGCGGATCATGTCGCGGAGCTGGACTTAGCCAAGGCGCATGAGTCGCCCGATCATTTGGTGGCCTTGGATTTGCCTAATACAGATCCGAAAAAAATGGAACCTGAGAAACTAAAGATGTTGCAAGATATTGAGGGAATAATGAATATGACCAAGGCGAAGAGTTTGAAACTATGCCAAGGAATTCATTTGCCCGCTGTGTACGATCCTGTTGAGGAAGTCATTTATGTAAATTCTGATTTCATGAAACTTGCGCGGATTAGTGCCAAAAACAGAGAAGTCGTACTTGCAGCAATTGCGATTTTCTCGGAATTGCAGAGACAGCATAGCTCGTTTCACACCGTGGGCATGCATCTGCAAGGTCTGTATAGAGAATTGAAAGTCGGCCCCCAGCTAAAAAAAACCATCCAAACAGAATCTTTGCTTCCATCCATTTTTGGGATAAAGCCCTGCTTGGATCCCAAGCAAATAGTGCCAAAAGTAAAAGACCTGCTACTCCAGCAAGGTTTGGCGCAATTGCCATGCTATGAAATTCTCTTCGACTATCTCCAGGAGCATATCGCATTGGAAGAAAGCGGTGAAGGGACAATGAGCGTAAAGAACAGCGTGGCCTTGACCAAAAGAACGCGCGACAACATCCTGCGCGTGATAGGCCTGGACAAACTCGTGGGCTGGTCCGAGCATATTATTAAATTGTCCGACGAAATAGACCGCAACAATCGAGGCGACGATGCGCTCGACGAAGCCGCATAAATCACGCTGCGCAGCGACCTTGACAAAGGCGCCGATTTACTGTATCCTATTAATGAAAGGACAACACAGAAGAGCAAACATATGATAGCGCGAAGACAAGATAGGCGAGAGGGGTCAAGGGCGGATGTGCTGGGAGATCTTTTCCTGAGCATCTCCGATGAAAAATCCCGTTTCCGCGGCGATGCGATGAATATTAGCGCCAATGGGATAAACTTCCTCAGCCTAACACGCCTGGCCATGTTCCACGAAGTGGACGTGCATTTGCAATTACCTGGTTGCCATGACGGGGTCAAGATAAAGATACATTGCCATGGAATTGTCGTACGCTGCGAACATCGCGTCACACCTTTTTTTGAAATATCGCTTTATTTCATGGACCTTTCCGGGGCGGACAAACACAGAATTCAAAAGTACATTGCGCGGCTGCCGCTGGACGCGCCACTCGGACCAAAATAAATCCAAGGAGGATTCGATGTCTAATCTCGATAAATATCTCGATATTCTCAACGAAAAACACGGGTCCGATTTGCATATAAAAACGGGGGCTCCTGCGATGGTGCGTTCGGGAGGAATTCTCGTAAAAATCACGAACGAGTCTTTGACGAAGGCGCAGGTAGAGGATATCGC